>NZ_FMWD01000006.1 GCF_900102855.1 Thiohalomonas denitrificans | reverse complement strand
ATATGCTGGGCCTTGGTTGCCTGGTACCGGGTGCCTTGGCGGTTACGGCGTACTTCCCGGCTTATCGTGCTGCGATTTCTGCCGAGCTTCCTCGCGACTTCGGCCTGAGAAAACCCCAGTTCCATCAGCGCGCCAATCTGGTATCGTTCCTCGTGGGTCAGTTGCCTGTACTGGTGTCCCATGTGTCGCCTGCAATCGGTTAGGGTGAGAGCTGCCGATTGTACGGCAACTGACCCACCCGCCTATCTAAGCAGGCGTTGCAGTTATTCTATGAATTCAGGTCCGAGTGCATAGAGGGGTATCTTGAGCTGAGCGGCGATAGTCTCCAATCCGTCCCATCCCAACGGTTCGATATCAGGGTGTGCCTTGGTGTATTTGATGGGCGGGAGCACCGCGAAGCTGGCACCGAGGGCTTCGCCTTTCCGGAGCGCTTTCAAGGTATGGCCGGAGACGGCGAGCAGGTAAGTTTCGGGCACCGGACGCTTGTCGGCAGAATTCAGGGCCTTGCTGTCCAGGTGCAGGCCATCGGCACCGAGCTCTTCCACCAGGGCCGGGGGCACCGTTTAACAGTACCTCGTAAACCGGGTCAGAGTAACTTAAACCGCTCCATGGACTGTTGCTGCACCCAATCGTGGCTAAATCAATCAGGGTCAGAGTGGATTAATTTCTGGATTTCGGTACTGAGTAGCGCGTCTTTCCGCCACATCGGGCGAAAAGGAGACGGAGGAATTTGCTTTTGACCGCCACCAGCCTGAACAGATAACCTGGCGGAGCTAGCCTACGTGCAGCTCTTGGCTGCTGAACCGTTTCTCGGAATAACAAGAATAAGAAAGTGCGTTATTGGTGGGTTAACCAGAATCAAACCTTCGAACAGGAGTTTCGAGGCGGTTACCTGTGGTCCCCAAAACGGAACTCCAATGGCGCCCGTAATCCTTTCTATGAATCCATGCGCGAGGTTGCACCCGGCGACCTGATTCTCTCCTACCAAGGCACCTATATCCGTGCTTTGGGTATCGCACGCACCCACTGCTATGAGGCCCCTAAACCTGCCGAATTCGGCACGAGGGGTGCTTACTGGGATAAGACGGGCTGGCGCGTCGACGTTCACTACATCCAATTGGGGAATCAGGTACGGCCCAAAGACTACATGCCGTTGATTGCGCCCGTGCTGCCCGACAAGTATGCGCCACTCCGGTCAACTGGTGAGGGCAAACAGAACCTTTACCTCACGCGTGTCGAGCCGGCGTTGATGCGGGTTTTGTCAGGGTTGATCGGAAGCGAACTCCAGCACCTGATGACGTCCACGCAGGACGTCGATATCTGGACACCGGGCAGTGCCACCGGCCAGCAGGAGTGGGAGGAGCACATTACCCAAGAACTGCAAAGCAATCCAGGCATTTCGGAGACCGACAAGCTCGCCTTAGTCCTCGCACGACGAGGGCAGGGACGCTTCAAGGAAAGTGTTCGGAAAATTGAGCGTTACTGCCGGATTACGAAGGTCGATCGCATCGAACACTTGGTAGCGAGTCACTGCAAGCCTTGGCGAGACAGCAACAATGAAGAACGTCTCGATGGGGAGAATGGGTTGCTGCTGACCCCTACAGTGGACCATCTGTTCGACAGAGGATTCATCTCGTTCGAAGATGACGGACGGATGCTTGTATCCCCCGTTGCCCACAGACCTTCCCTGAAGAAGATGGGGATACCGGTCGATGAGAATCTTAATGGCGGTAGCTTTACTGAAGGACAGCGGAAGTATTTGGATTTCCACCGCAGCGAAGTTTTCCTTGAGACTGGCCGCTGACTGTAAGTCCGATCGGGTACAGGCCTCGTTTTTGGTTGCGGTCACGCTCCCGGACAAAAAATGGTAGGGTTCCTCGGGTACACATCAAGCACTGCGGCGATTTTGATGAGGTTGAGCGCCGCAACATTCCGCTCCTCCCCCCGCTCAACTCCCCATAATAGGCACGATTCGAGCCCGACTTCGGCCGCGAAGCCCTCTTGCGAAAAGCCCTTCGATTCCCTTATCGCCCGAACTCTGGCTCGATCGGTTTCGCCTTTGGTAGGCCCGCTCTGATGAGCCATCCCACAAATCGCCACAAGGTGATCAAGTAAGACCTCCAAGCCTATCCGTCAGGCCTGGAGGCCTTGGTCTCAGCCTTTCCAGTACTGGAGTTCTGGCGATAGCACGTCATCGATCTCTTTGATTCGCTTCTGGTACTGCCCAACCCAACTATCCGCAGGCGGATTGACGTACTCCCGATAGTCGAACCCGTTTTTGGCGATGTGTTCCCTGAGGGACTCTTGTAGTTTGATACGCTCTTTCACCAATTCCGCACGATTTTCGCTCACTGTTTTTTCCTCCGGAACATGAACATAAACGGACCCGCCGCTCCCGGTAGCGGACCTGTCGTTCTAAATGGGAGCGAGGAATGGCAAATCAAGCCTGATTACGTTTGTTCAGCCAATTATAGTGTGCTGCCGATCAGGCGAGCGTCCGTTGTGTGAATCTGTGCCGGTGACGCCCGCTGCTTCTTGCTAGGATGAGCCGGTTTTTTTATTGGAAGAGCAAACAATAATGAAAACGAGCGTTCTCTTCATGCTGGTGCTGAGCGGCGTTCTATTTCTACCCGGCTACGCGGTAGCGGAGCCCTGGAAAGATGAATCTGGCCATGGTTACAGCGACGGACCACCGCCCTGGGCGCCGGCCCACGGGTACCGTCGCAAGCATGAGGGTTCGCGTGACCATCGATACGGGGAGGAGAGACCGGTGGCGGAGATACGGGTCTCGAACGGAGATATCGCGATCGAGGGCAGCACCTGCAACCGTGAAGCCGCCGGAGCGGTCTTTGGCGGCATTCTTGGTGGCATCGTCGGCAATCAGGTCGGCCGCAACGAAGGCAACCAGGAACTGGGGACGGTTGCGGGCGCGATTACCGGGTTCGCTGTTGGCAAAAGCCTCGGCCGCAGCATGGATAGGAAAGATGCCAGCTGTACCGCGCACGCCCTGGACAGCGCACGCGACGGCCAGACGGTGAGCTGGCGCAATCCGGACTCCGGGGTCGATTTCCGCCTGACGCCGATCGAGACCTTCCAATCCGATGGTCTTCTGTGTCGGCGCTACCATACGAAGGTGATCAGTAGTGATGATCAGGCAGAGGGACGCTCGAAGGCGTGTCGCACGCAGGATGGCACCTGGCGATTCGGGCAGAAGACGTCCACCTGAACGGCTCTGATTAGCTAACTTTTTCGTAGTCGTACCAGACGGCCTCGATATTATGGCCGTCAGGGTCATAGACAAATGCGGCATAGTAGCCCGGCCAGTAGTCACGGTAGCCGGGACCACCGTTATCCGTTGCGCCAGCATTCAGCGCCGCCTTGTAGAACTCCTCGACCTCTTTTCGACTGTGTGCCTCGAAAGCGAGGTGAGTCGGCACGACGGTATCCTCGCTCTCAATCCAGAAGTCGGTATTCTTGCCGTCGTTGAAACCGGCCGCTTCGCCATATTCCATGTTGTTCTGATAACCGAGCGGTGCGAGAGCCTGCACGTAGAAAGCTTTTGACTTCGTGTAGTCGCTCACGTGTAACGTGGTGTGTGCGATCATCCTGATCTCCCATGCCTGGAGCTTAGGCAGCTTAGGTTCTGTGCTCTAGTGTAGATGACCCTGTTTTTCTCGGTCGTCCCGGCTTCCCGGGCGCCACCCGAAGCCCGGCGGGCGTTCGATGTTCTGCGTTGGAGTGAATATCGCAGGCGAGAATGGGGTCGGGTCTTCTTCTTGCATAACCCACAAATCCGACGGTAGCGCCCGGTTGGCGGTCACAATCCCAGTTATTGTCGTTTGCCGCGGCGCTCCCGGAACAACTTTAGCCGGGCCAGCAGGGGTGGGATGTCGTCCTGAACGATGCTCCAGACCGTATCGTCGTCTATGCCGAGGTAGCCGTGAATCAAGCGGTTTCGGGTGGCGATAATCATCCGCCATGGGATCTCCGGGTGAGCGGAGCGGATCTCGTTCGGTATATGGGTCGCAGCTTCGCCAATCAGTTCGAGATTGCGCAAAGTGGCATCGTAATTGAGACCAGTGGCGATGAAGCTTTTTTGGTCGAGACCGTTGCTATAGGCGAGCACCTTCTCTGAGAAGGCGATCATATCGTCGAGGTAAAAAGACCACTCGCGCTTCGATGTTTCAGACATTAACCCGTTCCTGTTCGATATACGGGCGTAATTCCGGACGTAGTGCCTTTTCAGTGACCAGGTCTACGGGGCAGCCGAGCAGGTCTTCTAAGTAAAACTGCACTCCGAAATAGCGGTCGGACGTGGCGGGCCCGTCGAAGTCCACCAGGACGTCCACATCGCTTTCTCTGCCCGCTGTATCGCGCGCCGTTGAGCCAAAAAGGGCCAGCCGGGTAACGCCGAAGCGGGCCTGCAATTCCGGCTTGCTGCAAGAAAGCAGTTGAAGGGCGCGCTGTCGTTTCATGCCGGTTTCCGAAAAGAATTACCTGAGATTAGAAGAAAAAGCTTATCACGGGAACCCTGCCAGGGCTTGAGTTGCAATCAGCCTTACGCCGCCTTGCGGACTTTCCCGGTGATCGGTTCGTGCACCAACCGATGCACGGTTGAATTGACTCTGACACCATTAACAAGTGCTTATCGGAAAACCGGGGGCGCTTCAGTCAGCCCCCGGTTCCGCGGGCACTATGGAGCCTGCGTGGCAAACGTGTGATACAGAATCTTGCCGTTGCGGACCACCAGCGTATCCGCGCAGAACGGATACCAGGGTTTCGCGTCCCAGAGGAGAAACGCGAGTTCACCCTGAACTTCCTGACGTCGCATGACAACGGCATCCTCGAACCCCTCTGGAAGATTCTCGATCATCGTCTTGAAGAACCCCCGAATTTGGTCGAGACCACGATATGTATCATCGTTTGTAATGAGAACCGATTCGTCGGTGAAGTCTTCCATAACTGGCTCAAGACCCTCGCTGAAAGCCCGAACATGGTGCTCAACGACCGATTGAGTTGACTCTGGCATATCCGCATCCCTTCATCGTTTGCGAAGCGCTCTTTCCCCTCCGGGCAGGCGTGAACCCGACTTCGCGAGCACACAAAATCAGGCACGCGCTCGATTTATTTTAGCCGCTGGAAGGTTTCATGCGTGGTCTATCCCCGGTTCAAAATATCGGACTAGACCCACATCCTTCGACTGTGGTCCTCTCTGTCTGGACCGTCTGGGCCGCACTAATGCGATGGCGAAGACGAGCACAGCACCTGCAAGGTTTTAATCCTTTCGCCCGCGGGAATCGAAGTGGATGCTCTATCTGCTGCGGGAAGCATTGGAGCCTCCTGTATCGGCCTACCGTCGCCCGGTCCTGCGTTTAATATCCATCACCTCGCGGACCATCTTGCCGAACACGCGTTCCCGGCGTCGGCGTTGATGGTCGGCGACGTTGTGACGTTCCTCGGCCTTCAGCTTCAGGTAGTGGTCCCACTCATCAGGATCGATTTCACCCCGGTCCACTGCCTGTCGCACCGCACAACCGGGCTCATCCTCGTGGCTGCAATCGGCGAACCGGCAGTACTCAGCCAATTCCCCAATGGTCCGAAACTGTCGGGCAACCGCGCCGTCCACCGGAGCCAACCCCACCTCACGCATTCCCGGTACGTCGATGATGCAGGCCCCGCCGGGTAGCCGGATCAGCGTGCGTGAGGTGGTGGTATGCCGGCCCTTCGAATCCTTGCGTATGCTCCTGGTGGCCTGGAGCGAAACACCTGCGAGATTGTTGACCAGTGTTGACTTGCCTACGCCGGAGGAGCCGACCACCACCAGGGTGGTTCCGGGTGCCAGAAAGTGAGCGAGACGCTGCGACAGCGGGTCGGAGAGTGTATTCACCGCAAGCACCTCGCCATCTTCCATGCGGCTTTGAACCATCGCGACGAAGGATTCCGGCTCGTCGACACAGTCGGCCTTGGTCAGGAGCACCAGCGGCATGACCTCGGCCTGTGCGGCGATCACCAGGTAGCGCTCGATACGATGCAGATTGAACTCGCCATCCAGCCCGCTGACGATCACCATCAGATCGATGTTGGCCGCGATGGGCTGACTTTCGGTTCCACCCGCCATCCGTCGCGCGATCAGGCTCCGACGCTTGAGCCGGTCCACTATCAGCGGCGACTCGAGTTCCAGCAGGACCCAGTCACCGACGGTCGGCAAATCCTCGGGTGCGGTGTGTGTGTGGCGAAAGCGACTGGCGAGAGTAGCCGCAAAGGGCTCCGAGCCGGCATCGACCAGGTAGCTGCCCCGCTCCACGCCGGTAACCCGCGCGGCACGGGAGCTGTCCATTTGTTCCAGCGAGAGCTGAGTGGAAAAGGCATTGCTCCAACCCAGCGGCTGAAGCGCAGTGAAATCGATAGACATGGCAGGTCATCCTCTCAACAGGATTCGGAACGGCGCGCGAACACGCCGCCAAAGTGACGGTGTTTTGTTGAGATGGGCCGCCTGCAGCCCGACCGCGTACGGTCTAGTGCTGATGCAGGCCGGCGCTGATGACAATGTCCATCGAGCCTCCGGCAGAACAGGAAAGGAGAGAATCGGAGAGTAGTTTAGTCGAACGGGCTTGCCGGGAACAGAAGTGGGCCGAAAATGGGCCGACGCTTACGGTTGTTACATCACTTCGTCCGCCTGCACAGCACAATTGAACCGGTCCCGCCTACGGCCTGGAAAGCCACCAGTACTGACAGGTTGCGGTCTGACGCTGCCCTGCCGCGCTAGGGGCCGCTATGCGAAAGATTTCGGCAATACGCATGCCGAAGGCAAAGACCGCTGGAACCGGGCAAAAAGGGTGCCTATTCTTCGTCTAATCATACTGGTCACAGCGGACCAAGGAGGGGACATGATTCTTGCCACTACAAAGGTCGCCGACTTCGATCGGTTCATAAAGACATTCTCCACAAAAGCCGCCGAGAAGAGGAAGGAGTACGGGTCCAGGGGTTCGCGAGTTTTCCGCGATCCCGACGACCCCAGCCGTGTGTGGGTGGAGTTCGATTGGGAGACGGAGGGCTATGATAGGTTCATTGCCGATCCCGAGGTTTCGTCGATCTTTCAGGAGGCCGGACTCGAAAGGCCGCCCGTGAAGGCCGAACCAGCCGGCGAGTACGACGCCTGATAGAGGCCGAATCGAGCTTAGGTCGCTTGATAGCCAGGAGGTCGCCCTCAGCACTCCTGGCTATCGAACGATCGGGTCAGAGTTGGTCAGAGTCGATTAAATTCCGGACCCCGGTACTAAGTAGCCGGTCTATTCCACAACGCTCAGCCGGTGGTAGCGCTCGGCCGGGATTTCGATGGCGACCACATGCTCCAGATTCACGAACCGCGAGCGGTAATCATCCTCATTTGCCAGCTCCGAACACAGTGCGCGTTACGGCGTGTCAGCCTTTTCTCTTGCATAACCCACAAATCCGATGGTACCCCCGCGGTCGCTTCTCGCTCCCTTCGAAAATTTACGGCTGAATACTCGGAAGTGGCGCGCTCGCCATTTCCGGATCGCCATGCACCCACAATCCGGTTTTCCTTCCTGCCGGCGAACTGAGCCGATCACTTCGGTGACGTCGGCGTACATCAGCTCGCCCTTGCAATTACTGCCCAGTTCAGTAATGAACACAATGTTTTAAGGCACCGGTTGGTGCTTGACTCATGGCCATGGCGAGGCAGCAAAAAGACCTCTTCAAGGAGCGTGTGAAATGGACGTTGTCGACAAGGACGGTATTCACGGACGCGTGGTGGCGAACGGGCCGCCGACCAATGGCGAAGAGCAATGGATTGTCGAGGTGGAGGACCGGAGCCTGTTGGTGCCCGTGCATGCCTTGGAGCCTCGCGGCGATGAATACTTCCTGCCGGTCCGTTTTGCTGACATCGAAACCGCTGGGGAGGGCAGTACGATCACCGTGCCTGTGATGGAAGAGCGCTTGCGGGTGGAAAAACGCCCGTACGAGGAGCGGGTGACGGTGGAGAAGTGGGTGGAATCCCATGATGAGTGGGTCGATCTGCCGACAGAAGGCGAAGAGATAGCAATCGAGCGCGTCGCAGTGAACCAGGAGGTGGATACGCCTGTCGATGCGCACTATGACGGGGAAACGCTGGTCATCCCACTGTTCGAGGAGGTGGTGGTAACCGAGAAACGACTGGTGCTTCGGGAGGAGGTGCGGATCACCAAGCACCGGAGTCAGCGCAGCAGGCCCGAGAAGGTCACGTTGCGCAGAGAGGAGGTTGCGGTGAAACGGGATAAGCAGCAACCGCATTGACCTAGTGGAGGGCAACGCCCGCCCAGTCTCATGGAGGAAACGTCATGACGGCAAAAACACTTTTAGGCCTGTTTAAATCAAAGGCGAAAGCCGATAGCGCGACTCAGGACCTCATGCATGAGGGCTTCTCTGCCCGCGATATCGAGGTACGGGACCACCGTGAATTCACCAAGGAGCCAGGACCCGAAGAGAGCGGTTTGCACGCGTTTCTGCGGGAGATGGGGCTGATCGGGGGTGACGGTGAGCACGCCTATAAGGAAGGCGATTACCTGGTGAAGGTCGATGCCGATGACACCCAGGTCGATCGCGCGGCCGATATACTCAATCGCCACGGTGCCCTGGATGTCGACCAGCGGGCCGCTGCTTACAAGAAGGAAGGGAAGGAGGCGCCGGAAAAACTCGAAAGCATCGAGGAGGAACTCAAGATCGGTACGCGACCGGTCTCCCGTGGTGGGGTCCGTATCTATACCCGTCCCACCGAGCGCAATGTGCAGGAGTCGGTGTCTCTACACGAAGAGGATATACACGTAGAGCGCCATCCGACCGACCGACCGGCGCGTGAAAAGGACACGGGGGCCTTCAAGGAGCAATCCTTTGAGGTGCGTGCCAAGGGAGAAGAGCCCGTGGTGGGCAAAGAGGCTCGTGTCAAAGAGGAGGTTGAGATCTCGAAAGAGGAAAAAGAGCGGAAGGAGGTTGTCCACGAGACGCTTCGCGGGACGAAGGTGGAGGTCGAGAAGCTGGGTCCCGAAGCAGAGGCCTCATTTCGGAATGTCGAGACGGAATTCCAAGACGACTACAACAAGGCGTATTCCGGCACCGGCGCCGATTATCAAGATGTGCTGCCGGCCTACCGTTACGGCTATCGAGTGGGTCATGATCCCTACTACCGTGATGGTGACTGGGGAAACGTAGAGCCGAAGGTGAGAAAGGACTGGGAGGACCACAACTACCCTGAATGGGACTTCTACAAGCCGGCGGTGCATCGCGGCTGGGAAAGCGGCATTCGCCATTAAGCGGCGGATTCGGGCCGGGGCCACGCCCCGGCCCTCCGGCGCAGGCTACTCTACAACGCTCAACCGGTGGTAGCGTTCAGCCGGGATTTCGATGGCGACCACATGCTCCAGATTCACGAACCGCGAGCGATACTGACCCTCTTGCACCAGCTCCACGAACGCAGTGCGTGGTACATGGGCGTGTCCGAACTCGAGGGCAAACAGGTCCGGAACGACCTCTTCATTGAGGTAGCTACACTCGTCTTCTCCGTTGTCGTAGGTCACCCGCAAGTCGGTGGCCAGTTGTAGGGCTCGTGCTTCGCCGAGTTCCGCAATCAGCTTTTCGCAGGCTTTTCGGACTTGGCCGGTGATCGCTTCGTGGCCCCAGCCATCCAGTGCCCGATAGACTTCGGGGTGTTCAAACCCAGGCATCGCTTCGACGTCATCCCCTGTCAACTCGATGTTCCTGACGAAGGTGGGATTGAGCAGCAGGATTCTGTTGTTCAGCGTCCAGGCGTAGAGCCAACCATCCGGGGTGCCTTCGGCGTGCAGGGGCTTGCGTGGTTCGAGTTGTTCCAGGAGCGATTCCCGTGCCCGTTCGTCGATGGGGAATTCGCGGTGGCCGACGGTGGTTTCTATGGTGAGGGTACCGTAAGGGGTGCCGGTATCGGTGACGGCGAACGGTGTCTCCGCCCACTCCTCGGGCTCGATCTCCCAGCCGAGCAGCTCTTCCACCGTACAATGCAGCACCATGCACAGGTCCTTCGCCTGGCGGACGCTCAATAGGGCGTCACCGCTCTCCCAGCGGGCGATGTTTCCCGGCTCTGTACCGAGGCGCGTCGCCAACTCTTCCTGGGTCATCCCCTGCTGGGTGCGAAGATCCCTGAGTCGCATCAGTGTGGCTCCTTTTCATCGGTGGCTCCAATATGTGGGCTCTGTTGTGCCGGTGTCAATCCATACCAAGAGGCGCGGATGTGGCACGGTGCGTTCGGTCGTACACTGTTCCGCCCGAAAAGGTCCATGACGGTGAGTTTTTGCCGAGTGAACAGGCAGGAGGGAAGCTGGGAAATAGGATACGGCAACGGCTCATCGCTTTGGGCGTGGAGGCGCTGGGGGACGCAATACCACTGGGCTGTGTTCATTGGCAAAAGTGTTTCATATTCTGCCGTTGTTCGAGTAATCTGACTTGCAAGCAAAGAAACTTTCGGAAGTATTCATGCCACGTTCTCCGGGGCAATACTATCGCCACCTGCATTCGAAGGTGACGAAATCTTTATTTGACGTTGTCTCCCAACGAACCTCAAAATGGCCCGTAACTCCACCATGGACCGTTGATCATTGCGCAAGATGATGGGAGAGCCGGTTGGGGAAAGGGGACATGACAGCAGCGCTCTGCTCCAACTGCTGCACTATCCGAAGAATACTCTTTTTGTCTTCTTTGTTTTTCTCGCCCTGCTCGTATCGTTGGGCTACCTGTTCATCGCCGAGCGAAACACCGCAATTGACGTTATCGAAAAAGAACGCCAGGGCTTGGCTTACATCGATCGGCTCCGGGGTTTACTGAAACATGTGCAGAAACACCGTGGAATGTCACTTCTGGTGGGCAGCGAAGACACGAGTAAACCCACCAAGCTTGCCGAAATCCGTTCCATCGTCGACCAGTCATTTTTCGCACTTTACCAAATAGATGAGCATTTTGGCGCCACTCTCCAGGTCGGTGATCGTCTGGAGCGTTTGATCCGACAGTGGAGCCGGATCAAGACGGGTGAATCCACAATGACGGCCTCCGAAAATTTTGAGGCCCACAGCAAACTGGCTGCCGGACTCATCGCCCTCAAAAGCTACATTGTCGATAATTCCGGGTTGATCCAGGAGCCTGATATCGACGGCTACTACATGGTGGATCTCGTTGCCATTCAGCTCCCGGCACTGACCGAGAGGATCGGGCATCTGCGTGCCATCGGCACCCACCTGCAAGCGAACGAATCAACCATAGCCGATGCACGTCTGCGACTTGCGTTTGACCTGGAGAGGGTTGAGGAGCGGAATAGCCGCCTGCGGCACAACCTGAGGATCATCTTCAATATTCATCCTCGGCTCGAGACCGATCTGAGCGACTTGGTCGGGGAAGCGGAGCAGGGCGTCGCGCAGTTCTCGGGTCTCATTCGGGAAATCCTGGATGCTGAGGAGCTCACCATCAGCGGGGAGATGGTGTTCGAACGCGGTAGTGAAACGATCGATAAGCTGTACACGATATACGACCATGTAATCCCCACGCTGGATGCACTTCTGCAAACGCGAATCGAGGAACACCGCAGGGCGCGGATGATCATGATCGGCGGGATACTGGCCGTCATGCTGGTTATTCTGTATCTGCTGACATCGCGCATCCGGCTGGAGCAACAGGTCGAAGAGCGCACCCGCGGCCTGAAGGCGATGAATCGGGAACTCGAGGCCTTCAGCTATTCGGTGGCTCACGACCTGCGGTCCCCATTGCGTGCCATCAATGCCTTCAGCCAGATACTCAACGACGAGCAGGCGGATTGTCTTACCGATGAAGGCAAGCGCTATCTGGGGCGAATTCAGGTCTCCACCCTGCAGATGGCGCACCTGATCGATGGTCTGCTTGATCTCTCCAAGGTGTACAGAAGCGAGATGGTGCCGAAGAAGGTGGATCTCAGTGCCATGGCCCGGAACATCGCCGATGCCCTGCACGAGAGCGATCCTGGACGGCGGGTCGCGTTCCAGATTGCTCCCGGATTGATCGCACAAGGGGACAGGGAGTGGCTGCAGGTCCTGCTGCAGAATCTGTTGGAAAACGCTTGGAAATTCACTGCGCCTCAACCGGAACCGCGTATCGAGTTCGGCGCCTACTCCGACTCCGGCGAGACCATCTTCTATGTCGCCGACAACGGGGTGGGATTCGACGCACAATTTTCCCATAAGCTCTTCAATCCTTTTGAGCGGCTCCACGATGAACGTGAATTCGTCGGGACCGGGATCGGACTTGCCACGGTGCGCCGTATCGTGGAGCGCCATGGGGGGCGCGTGTGGGCCAAAGGGGAACCGGGTGCGGGGGCGACATTCTACTTCTCGTTACCAACGATAAGCCGCCCACATCACGGGCTTGCCAGGTGACCCAAAACATCAGTGCACCGAGGCTGATGGTCAGCACCACGGGGACGTAATACAAAAGCACGCGGTCCGCCACCCGACCCACCCGAACGCAGGCGGCAGTCGCCAGAGCCCGACCCACATGCCGAACATGCCGAGAAAAGCGACGCCCGAGGCGATCGCCGCCGCGCGGAAGTCGCGCATTTTCCTGGAGATGCCGATTAGCTGAGGTCTGTCCTAGACTGAGGGTATGTAGTCACCGTTTCGGAGAATAGATGCAAAACGCGACCATCCTGATGTCCGAGTTCGTCACCCACGACGTGAAGCGCTTTATTGTCAGCAAGCCGGAGGGCTTCGAGTGGTCGCCCGGTCAGGGGGTCGAACTTGCCGTGGATGCGCCGGACTGGCGGGAGGAGACCCGGCCGTTTAGCCCGACTTCGCTGCCGGAAGACCGGGTGCTGGAGTTTACTATCAAGGGTTACCCGGAACATCGCGGCGTCACCGAAAAGCTCCATACACTGGGAGCCGGGGACTGCCTGCTGATATCCGAACCCTTCGGGACGATCACCTACCAAGGCCCAGGTACTTTTATTGCCGGCGGGGCAGGGATTACGCCGTTTATGGCAATTCTGCGGACCCTGGCCCGGGATGGTCAGTTGGCGGGGAATTCACTGCTCTTTTCCAACAAGACGCCGGACGATGTGATCGCCGCCAAGGAGTTTCGCTACTACCTGGGCGAGCGCTGTACTTACCTCTGCTCTCGGGAGGCGGGTTCCGGCTGTCAATCGGGACGGATCGACAAGGCGTTTCTCGAACGGCATATCACTGATGTGGACCAACGGTTCTATCTGTGCGGTCCGCCCAAGTTCGTCAGCGGCATTAAAGACGCCCTTGGCTCAATGGGGGCCAATCCCGACGCGGTGGTGTTCGAACGCTGAGCCTCCGGTAACCATCCCCATGATCTCCAGCGCCCTTCGGTCGACCTCAAGGATAGGGGGTACGGGTGGAATATGTTGCCTTTTTTCCTACTGTGCGAGCCTCTGCTCCATTGCCGCCTGATCCGGTCCAACGAAGGTGGGCGCGTCGATGGCCCGGTTGAGGATCTCACCCAACCGGTCGTTCATCCCCGGCGCGGGCGGCAAGTGACTGCTTAATATTATTTTGGGCTTGCGCTCCAGAAAGCTTGTGACCGCCTGCCTATGGAGACGGGCATCCACTACGCGGAGCCAGGGGGCATCTACGGTGGCCCAGGTTGTGAGCCCTTCGCCCAGTTCGTTGCCCGGGATCTGCCGGCTGTCCTCGTAGGGTGAACTGAGGAGGGCGCCGAAACAGTCGGCGCTGAATAGTGCCCCGGAAACCGGATCGAACAGGGCGGTCGTCTCCGGGGCGTCGTAGGTGGGCGGTCTGACTGCCTGGATGGTGCGGTCACCGACGTTCAGGGACTGTCCCGGATTCAGCAGATAAACCCTTTCGACGACCGGCAACCCGAGCATGGTCATTTTGGCCATGCCGACATAGTTCGTGACCACCCGTGCCTCGGGCGCTTCTTCCAGTACCGCTGCCAGATTGCCTACGTGGTCGGCGTCGGCGTGGGTCACCCAGATCCAGCGTAGCGTTTGCGGATCGAGGGCGGAGCTTAATGCGGAGAGAAAGCCTTCCCGCAGCATGGCGAGACCGGTATCGACCAGCATCGGCTGAGCGGCTCGGAGCAAAAATGCATTGACGGGAAGCACGCCGAACCCGGGAACCGGTAGGTACGACGGCAGTATCTCAACCCCGTCTGCCACAGTCTCGCGTTTGCCGAAGGTGGGCTCGTCCATGGTCCTTCTCCCACTGGGTATCAATCATTATTCAAGCGCGCCATTGGGATTGCGCAAGGGGTGGCTCTTTTTGGGTGCTACTTATCCAAACGCTGAGCACGGTAGATTGGGTGGTGCCAGCCGGTAATAGGCTTACGTCCAACGTATTGCCGGTGATGGAATGGTATCGGTGGTCCTACCTGGAGGCATGCTGCTCCTCCTTCCCGGCTACCCGTATCGCCCGTCGACCCGGCGCAGCACCAGCATGGGGCCGTAGATGGCCACGAACAGCCCGAAGGCGGCGATCCAGAGCAACTGGGAGGCGACGATCAGGCTGCCGTAGTAGCTCGCCGGGAGCACCAGGGGCAGAAGCACGCGCACCACGGTGCCGACACCCAGCAGCGCGAACATCCAGCCGACCGCCTTCGGCGGTTCGGACACGTTGCGCCCGGTGTGGCCGAGCGAGACCCGCGCCATCATGCCGAGGGTGATGAGGCCGATGCCGCCGTAGGTGAGAGCGTGCAGGCCCAGGAAGGGGTTAGTGAACCAGAAGGCGGCCATCGCCCGCATCACCAGGCCCAGTACCAGAAATGCGTAGCCGAGCCACAGCACCCACACGAGCGGTTTGTGCCACACTCCGGGCGTGTACCAGAGGTAGAGGCGCACGCCATGGGCCATTGCGGCGAACCAGGCGAAAAGCGCGGTCCAGGGCGATACCGGTGCGGTGAACTCGGCGACGGCGTAGACCAGGTAGGTGGCGATGCAGGCGATATCCAGCGCGGGCGGATTCCCGATGCTGGCCTCTTCGTCGACGCCGCGCTCGATGAAAAAGGGGATCACCCGCCGGCCCATGATGAAGATGAGCAGCACGACCAGAAACAGTCCGGCGTAGATGCCGGTACGCGGGGCAGGGGCGAGGATCACCAGCAGCTGGGCGATGAACAGTAGCGCGGGGATGATGATGACCGGCAGCTGGTTCCACTGTCGGGCGCGGGCCACCGGCAGGCCGATGGCGACGAAGACCCCGAGGAGGAAAAGGGCGTTGATGAGCGTGGCGGTGGTCAGCATGTCGGCTCCGCCGAGGGCGAACAGGACGCGCGCGGCGGCCCAGAGCACCACCAGTGCGGCCAGCCGGGCGCCGTTCCAGGTCTGCTGGTTGGTCCAGTTCTTCACGGACGTGAGCAGAAATCCGGCTATCACCGCGACGGCGTAGCCGAACACCATCTCGTGGGCGTGCCACAGGGTTGGCGAGAGCCCCGCCAGCGGCAGACGCCAGCCCAGGGTGTAGATGCCCAGCCACAGGAGCACACTGATGACGGCCCAGAGTCCCGCACCCAGGAAAAAGGGTCGAAACCCGAGATAGAGCAGCGCAAAGCGTCCGACCTTTTCGGGTCGATCAATATTCAGTACGGCCACGACCTGTCCTCTTGCCTTCCTAACCCGCTCCCTCGGGGAGAAGGGACGAAAACCCTCTTCCAGGAGCCTGCCAAACGCAGGGTAGAAGGTGAATGGCGGTGCGTCCTTGACCTCGGTTAAGGGGGGCGGCGCCCGGTTCGTGCTGCGGCTTTACCGATCAGGCCCGTCTTCGTGCCCGCTCTCGGGTTCCTCGGGCTGCTCTTGCGCCTCGGCCGCCGGCTCATCGGTCCCTTTCTGGTCGTGGGTATGTCCAGCGACCCCACCGGTGAGGTTTAGTACTGTTTCCCGGTCGCGCTGATCCTTTATGGCCGTGAAGAAAGAATACTCGCCGTTGGTTACCGTGCGGGAGGTCTCTTCCAACTCATTGGCCAGCTCCTGCACGCTACGAACCACGCGAATCAGCCGCTCCCCGGAACGGGAGACCGCAAACGAGTTCTTGAGCTGTGCTTCTGCGATGTCGGCGTTCAGCTTGGCCACCGTCTGTTCGCGATCAGCAAGGGTGGTGCTCAATTCCTTTTGCTCAGTACTCAGCTCGTCGATGCGGACCTTCAGCCGCGCCACTTCCGCCTCGTGGTGCTGCTGCAGTTCGGCAGCCTGGCGGTCCCGCTCCCGTTCGAGGCGTTCCAGGTTCTGTTCTCCATCCCGCCGCACAGCGGCCATCGCCTGCTCATGCTTCTCCCGCAGCGCCTGAACCACATTCTGGTGTTCCTGGTTAAGCTCCGCCGTCACCTGATTGAGGTTGGCCATATTCGTCGCATTGAGCTTCTCGATCAGGCCGGCGTGTTCGCTGGAGACGCGCTCCAGCTCGCTGGTGTGTTCGCGCTTCAGGGCGCCGAGCTGATCGGCGTGTTCCTGCTTCAGTGTACTCAACCCGTTCTGATGCTCCTTCGCGAGCGTTTCGATACGCTGCTCGTGCTCCCCCAGAACGCGGTGAAGATCGGCCTGCGCCTTTTCCTCTGCCTGGGTCAAAGCGACCCGCTTGCGTTTACGTTCTCCGGACTTGCCGATCAGGAAACCGACGATGAGCCCGACGATCGCCGCCGCAAGGCTGAGTGCGATGACGAAAGGCTCGGAGAGGGCTGAAAAATCCATATACAGTGCCTCGACCTCTGAATCTGGAAGTTACCACCAGTATCGTTCAGCGACTTCGCGTTTGAATGACCTGGCTAGAAAAGTCCCTGCGCAGGTCCAGGGAGAAGGACCGAGTGAGGAACAGGCCGTGCCGCAGGCGATCCGAAGAGAATCATCCCTAACGAATTGCGTCCTTTCAGCAGTATGGGTGCATCGTACCCGACGCTGCTCCTATGATTGCTGTCTGCCATTGTCAGTTTTTCGCAGTTGTCCATCTCGTGACATCAGCAAGGCGATCCACCGGGTGGTCTCGAAATTGTAGAAGATCATCATGGTGACCATGGTGATCGGCAGGGCCAGGAACATTCCGGCGATTCCCCACATGAAGCCCCACATAACCAGTGAGAGGATGATTACCAAGGGGCTCATATTCAGTGATCGGCCCATGATCTGCGGCTCAAGCACATTACCAACCAGCATCTGGATACTGCCGATGCCGAATAGCAGGATTAGAAAGGGTGCCACGGAGGTAAACTGAAGCAGTGCCAGGAGGGTGGGCAGAGCGGTGGCGACAATGGACCCGATATTGGGGATGAAGTTGAGCACAAAGATCAGTAGTGCCCAGAAGTCGGCGAAGTCCAGGCCCACCCATTGCATGAGTGTCCACGAAGCGAGACTGGTCAGAGCGCTTACCGAGGTCTTTATGCCTATGTAGCTGCGCACGTCTCGGTCGAGATCAAGGAGAAGGCGGCGGACGCGACGCTGGCGCTCCTCTGTGCGCAGCACCGCGGCCAACTTCGCTCCGAAATAGCGCTGCTCGAGAAAGAGAAAAAAAAGATAGACCGCGATGAGCCCGATATTGCCGATCAGACTTCCGAACCCGGCAGCGATTCTGCGGATCAGCGCGGCCAGGTCCAGTTCGCCGAACAGCTGCGAAGCCCCCGGCTGACCGGCCCACCCGAACCGCTGCTGCACCTCTTCGATAAGGTTTCGCAAGTTTTCCTGGTAGACCGGTGCAGCATTGATCAATTCACCGACGCTGGCGGTGATGATGCCGACCACGACGTTGGTGGCGATGAGGAGAGCCAGTCCCGCAAACAGGAACTGCAGCCAGCGAGGTGCCCGGACCCCGGCCACGCTGATAGCGCCAAATGAAGCTATCAGTGCATTCAGCAGATACCAGACAAAAATGGCGATGACCAGAGGGATAATAAGCGCCTGCGCCGTTACCAGAAGGTGACCAACGGCAAAGGCGATGAGTGTCCAGAGCGCAGTGGCGAGAAGGTGCTGTCTCGCGGAAGAATCCATATCGACTCCGGGTTCGCTCCCGTCTGCTTTTTCTGTCGCCTGAGGCGGAGCTCGGGTGCGTCAAAAGGCCAGTATCCAAACCTCAAGTGTAGGCCGGCCAGGATTTGGCAAGTCGGAGCTGGTTCGGGTTGCTACTTCGGGCACTGCGATTTCATTGGGCGAATTAGCCGATGACGGTCGAATTGCGCGAGGGGCAACCGGACTGTCTGTACGTTTTCCGCCCTTCTCCGTCTTGATGACAAACCGTGAGGTCATCGCTCGCACCAAGGCGCTGTAGTTGACGCCGAAGCGGACCTCGTCGCCCACGGACAGAGGGTTATCGCCGGCCTCAATGACGAAAGCGGTCAGGACCCGGTCAGGACCCGGGTCGGACCACAGTAACGAATTGATTCGAAGTCATTAATCCACGAAATACTCTACTTTTTTGTACTTAGAAGGCTGTTTTTGCCGTCGAAATTGACTGTGTAAGTGGCTGAGGACTCAGTGACCCAGGGTCGGACCACAGTAATCTGCAAGCCGACGGCGCCCCGGTTCCGTCCGGTGTCCGTTTTGGCTATGTTGTTGTAAAACCCGCTAGGCCGCCAAGAGCGGACACCGGACCGACCGTCGGCTTTGACCCCAAGCGAAAGGCACCCCCTATGCATCTGTTTCGACTACTCGCCCCTCTGGCCCTTTTTCTTGCCACTGTACCCGTACAGGCCCAGCCCCCCGAGGAGGCCGGCTGGTGGGACAACGACTGGTGGTTCGAGGGGGTCCTGCCTGCGCCGCAAACCCTCGCCGTGCGTACCGAATGGGTGGAGGTGAGTGGCGAGGACGTCGATATCCCCGCGTTGGTCGCCCGTCCGGATGACGGCAAGCGCTACCCGGCGGTGCTGTTCCAGCACGGACGGCGCGGACTCGACGAGCTGATCCAGCTGCACGTAAAGCGCCTCGCGGCACGTGGCTTCGTGGTACTGGCGCCGGATATCTACAGCGCCCGCTTCGTAGAGAAGTTCCCTATTGAGCATGACTATGCTCTTGAGCAGGATGTGGGGGTCGCCCTGGATGCCCTGTTGGAGCGTACCGATATCAGCTCGAGCCGCGCCTGCCTCTACTCGCACACCCGCGGCGGTTACTACACCCTCAAGGTGGCCGTCACGCAGCAGCGCCAGGAGCGCGATGTGGCCTGCTACGTCAGCTACTATCCTCATATGCAGGACCCCAACGCGCCGGAGCCGATGCAGGTCTACCGATATGCGCCTGAAGCAGACGAGTTGACCATCCCGACGCTCATCTTCATCGGGGAGGAGGAGCAGTATCAGCGCCGCCGGGGGATCGAGATGGCGGTGCAGTCTCTGCAGGAGAAGGGGCGGCCGGCGCGGCTGGTGGTCTATCCGGGTGTGGGCCGCGGCTTCGATTTCCGTCCGGATTCGGTGCGTACCTTCGCCGATGACCTGGCGGCCAAGGATGCCATCTGGCGGGCGACGCGCTTCATGCGCCGACACCTGCAGTAGCCCGTGAGCCCGAACTCAGACTGTGGCCAGACGTGGCCAGGGTCGGACCACAGTAACGACTTGATTCGAACTCATTAATTCACGATATCCTCCGCTGTTTTGTACTTAGAAGGCTGTTTTCGTCGTCGAAATCGACCGTATAAGTGGCTGAGGGTTCGCGCAGCCAAGCGGATTCTCTATCGACTTGCACGCTCCGTGAATGCGCCTCTGCTCCGAGCTGGGCCTGGATGTCCTGCACAAAGAGCTCGCTGCCCACAGTCAGGCTTTCTGACCAGCGGGCATCGCGGGAGAGACTGGATTGCCGCAGCGCCTGCTCAATCCACTCACGCTGGTGCTGCCGCAAGGTGTTCATTTGTTTGATCTCCAGCGATTTCTGTAACGCAACTCCGTCGATGATCCGATAGCGAGTCGGGGGCGATTGGATCTCGCGGTAGCCGCTCACTTCCCACTCCGACGGATGCGATACCGCACCGGCACGTACCATGTTCAGATCGATGTAGGCAAGGCAGCGAGCCAGATGCTCGCCAGTTTGAACGGCGGTCGCATGATAGCGGTCCTCCCAGAAGGCTCCTTTGCGCGCCTTGCGGCGGTTGAAAGCCTGCGCTGTCTGACCGGCGATGAGCTGCAGCGAGCGGGCAATCTCTCCCTTGCCCTGATCTCGAATGAGGAGGTGTATGTGGTTGGACGTGGCAACGTAGTTCAGCACGCAAAGGCCGTAGCGCTTGCGTGCCTCGAATAGCCAGCTCCGCCAAAGTCGTCGGTCTCGGGCAAACTTGAGCAGGAATTCTCTCTTGTGACAGCGATGTGTAACGTGCCAGATCAGTCCGGGCAGATAATGACGACTAGCGCGCGGCATAAGCTCCCTCCCTGGAAAGCTGTTTTTGGGGACAAAATGGGGCGTTTAAGGCTGAAATCTACCACAAAAATCCGAGGTTTTGGTGTCTGATCAGCAGGTTGGCTTGGTCCGACCCTCTTTGTCTTTGAACCGGTGCTCAACCCATCAGCGGTACACCGATGAGCCAGCCGTGCAGGCCGAACAGGAAGGCGGCGTAGATGCCGAGCCCGCCCACCACGGCGATGATGTCGTTGGCCGCTGTGGCGGGCAGTTCGGGTAACGGGCGCTGGATGCGTCGACGCATGGAGATGAGGTCGGCGACGGCCCAGATGAAAAAGGTTCCGAACAGCAGCAGGTCGGCAAGCATGCCGTTGGCGAGCAGATGGCCGCCGGCCCAGATGATGGTCGCCCACAGCATCGGGTGTCGGGTGAGGGCCCGGATGTGCCCGGGGGCATAAGTGGCGATCAGCAGGGGAAAGATCGGGAGCATCAGCAACCAGTTGAGATGGTTTGCCCACAGCGGCGGTAGATAGAGGATGGTCGGGTCCGTCCTGGCCATGCCGTAGCCCTGGATGATCAGTACCAGACCAACGATGGCGATAATCGAGTAGATACCCTTCCAGATTGGTTCGCCCAGACGTTCGGCCATACGGTTGCGCCACGGTTCATTGACGATAGAGACCGTGTGCGGGACAAAAAACAGTATGAGACCTGCAATGAATATCAGCATGCGGGTAGCTCCTGTGCGGCTTGTACTTCCTGATGTCCTTCTCTACAGCTTCGCTCCGAGCTGCGGAATTGTCACCCCGATTGGCCTCCAGGATCGATCTCATTGAAGGGTCGACGAGGATTCACCATGAAACCTCAAGGTTGTGTCGACATTTTTTCATCGGCGTGGGTGTGATAGAAAAGGCCCATTGCAAGTAGATATTGCAACCACCGATTGGAGACTAACAGCAGGTCGCAGACATGCCGGAGAGCGCGAAAATGGAAGATGAACCCCAATTGTGCCATCAGGAATACCCTCCTTCGAAATATCTCCTTCCGTTTGTTCGCCGGATTCTGCACAGCTACGGTCCCGAGGGTGCTTCCACCACCATTGCTGTCCCGCCCACCGGAGCGCATTACATCACCCACGTTTACAATGCCCCGATGCGGATGAGTTTCTCTGATGTTTGCTGGAGTCGATGTCCTGAGTTGTTTGTTGGTGGACAGTTGAAGAACGAAATGCCCGTTGCGGAAACTGCGCAGAACAGCGAGCTGTTAGGCATTGAGTTTCAGCCCACCGGGTTTTATCGGCTCTTTAAACGGGTCTGCAGTACCTTTACCGATTGCATCACCGACTTTCTTGAAATTGCTCCCGATGGTGGCGAATTGCTTGAGACGCTTCCCGCGCAGGTGGAGGTCACCAACAAGATCAACACGCTAGAGTGCTTCCTCTCGCGCTTTGTGGAGGATGCGGTGGAAACTCCACGGGTCGACCATGCAGTAGCCTTGATCGAGCAGTCTGATGGTTGTATCAGGATGGAAGATCTTGCCAAGCGGTGTCATTGGACCCCCAAGCAGATGTACCGGCAATTCGTCAGGACTGTGGGAGTGGGCCCCAAGCCGTTTGCAAAGATCGTGCAGATCAATCGGGTAGTCACGCATATGCTGACACAAAACAGCGAGGGGTTGCAGGAAGCAGCGTTACGCTGTGGCTACTACGACCAGGCACACTTTATCCATGACTTCCAGCGGCTGATCGGCACCAATCCGCTCGCTTTCCTGCACCACCCGGATCCGTTTCTGAAGAACTATCTTGGCCGGGCGGCATCGCTATCCGGCTGAACTTGTGTGGCCGCGTTCGCGGCCACACCTCCAAGTTTCCGCGCTACGCAAGTCCAGATCTGTCCGATTTTTACAATACCTCCCCCCTTCTGAACGCTAACTTCGTCCATTGACGGCCCGCACGGCTCCCATGCGCCAACTACCAGGGTTTCCATGGTATGGCAGGAGTGAACTGAAGCGCGAAGACAGGAAATGAAATACCGAGTCGAATGAGCTTCGGTGTCTTTGCAGCGGGATGAATTCGGTAATCGCAGGAGATGGAGAACCCTATGCAAAAAAAATCATACTTGATGCTGTTTCCCTTGTTGCTACTCGGGCTGCACGGCTGTGGTGGCGGAAGCAGTGGCGGGGATGATACCGATATGGACAGTGGTGGCGGCACGGATGCAACTGCTAAAGTCACCGATGACAACGCTCTTGCTGCCGCCCAGGAAGCCACTCGTGGCGCCGGTGGTGCGGGCTCTGCCGGTGATGAATTGAGTAGCGCCACAGACGAGCTTGCCAGTATTTCCGGTGATGCCGAGGAGAAAATAGCCAGGACCAGTGTCGTTTCCGCGGATTGTCCAGGTGGCGGTACTCTCGAAGCCACCGCGTTAAACAATACCAGTGGAAGTTCCACTATCGAATATGTTGCCACTAATTGCGATACAGGCGGTAGCGAGCCTTTCAATGGCGTGATGGTGCTTACGGTCGGCGAGTGGGATGAGTTTCCCAATGGTGGTATCGAGAGTTTAATCGAAACGGATAATGGCGCCTTCACGGGCAATGGGTGCAGTTTCGAGGGCGCATTCGGCTGGAGGATCTACACCGAGATGCCAGACACCCTGCCTGATGGTGATTACCTGTTCGTATTCGAATACGGGACTACTTCCGATCACGGTTTCTCGGTGGAGTGCGACACGGGCGCCGACTTCTCGCTCAATGCAGACGCTTCGGTCCGCAATTCCTTTTCCTATACCGTCAGTGGAAGCACTTACTCCAACTATTCCAATACGGTAACCGTGGGCGGGAGCTTCGAATCGCCCGACGGCGAGGGCACCCTTTTGTTGAGTGCCGAAGACCTCAGCTATCCGGTTGATGAGAATAATGAATCCCTTTACGGCGATTCGGGAGAAGTGTGCCCGGATGGTGGTTCCATCACGGTAACCGGTGCGGACAACACTGAAGTGGCCGTTTACTTCGGCGACGACGCGCCGGATCCCCATGAGGTGCAGGTGATTGGTCCCGATGGTTACACCGCTGAGTTCCAGACCTGTAACGACTTCCTGACTGCCACCCCATAGCAGACTGGGCTCGGCGAACGCGGGATCGTTCGCCGAGCCGCCGACATAAGCAACCCACAGGTATAGCACTGGTCCGGCTGGGCCGGCATTCGTGAGTGCGCCCGAACGCACCAGCAAAATGAAAAAGGGAGCATCAACATGAAATGTGATTCCAATAAACTGGGCACGATCCGGCTGTACCTGCTCACAAGTGGTCACCTCGTCGCCCTCGACGCGCCGTGGCCGGCACGGTGAAGTGGGAGCACCCCGTGGACACGACGGATTCATCCATAAACTACAACGCACCCTCCGGAGTGGTCACCATCGACAACGGTATCGCCTACTACCTGGCTCCGGATGATTCACATCTCTACGTCTACTTCGTGGACCTGTCCGGACCCACGCAAAACTGGCGCGAGGATGTCTCAGGCGGGTTTTTCTACCTGGTGAAAACCGACCCGGTTGTCGCGAACGGGAAACTCTACTACGTCGTGGCCGATAGCGGATACTCCAGCGCCGAACACCGCCTCCGCGCGTTCGATCTGCAGAGCAGGACCGAAGTCATCGACGTGGTTCTACCCGACGGCGTGCAATCCGATGCGATGGCGGTGACCGATCAGGGAGTTTATATCGTCAGGGATAGCTTCGCGCTCGTAGCGTTCGACGCCGAGGACGGGACACAGCTGTGGGACTCGGGGGACCTGTGGTACGAAGACCCCGAATCCGGCAACAACCTGCCAACCTACCCCGTGACCAACGGCGTCCCCATCGTGGTCGGCGACACCGTTTACCTGGCGGCAAGCGAGAGTCTCAAGACGTTCCTCTATGGCTTCGATCCGTTGAACGGTGACAAAAAGTGGACTACGGCCATTTTCACCGACGGGGCCAGCAAGGGACCGATAGGGTACGCAAATGGAACGGTGTTCATAACCGGCGACGAGGTATGGGCACTTAACGACGATACCGCGGCTGAAAGTTGCTGGTAGACGGGGTGTTTGGTGGGGAAATTGGATCGTGATAAGGGCTGCCACCCCGGGTTAGTTCGATCGGGATAGCGTCCCGCATGGTTCTCCCGCGCGATTGTTCGTGCCGGGCAGGGAACCGGTGTACGCAATATCAGGCCGGATTCAACCATCAGGACAACAAGGGGGTAACATTTGTGTGTGGCAACTTCATTCGACTATTGGTATGCGGTCTGTTTGCCGTGGCACTTGCCGCCTGTGGCGGTGGGGGCGGCGGTGACAGTGATGAGAACTCGTCCGTTGAAAGTAGCAGCGACTGGGACCGGATGGTCTGGGACCAGGATCATTGGAACTGAATAAATTCAATAATAGAAAGGGGCAATCATGAGCAAGCCTATACCGCTGTTGATTACCTGCGGGGTAATACTCTTGTTGATGTCGCATGCCGCCCGTGCGGGTCAGGTCAGCGTACCGCACAGCTTCCAGGCGGATACCCCGGCGGTCGCCGCCGAGGTCAACGCGAACTTCGATGCTGTCGCCACGGAAGTCAACGACAATGACACCCGCACGACAACTAATGCGGACGCGATCGCGGATCTGCAAGCGGCGGTCGACACCTTGCAAAATGAGGTCAATACCGCCAAGGACACCATTACGCAACTGGAATCGGATCTGAATGATGCCAACGCCACCATCGCGACACTGGAAAGCGAGGTCGCGACGCATGACTCCCAAATCAGCGGCATCAACAACAGCCATGTCATGGACCTGGAACCCTATCTTACGGTGGACACCGTTTCCGACAACCGCGGCCCGCTGGTACGCCTCATGGGCGTCAACCTGCAACTGGTCAACGGCGCGGGGCAGACCGACAGTATCAACGGCCTGGGCAACTTCATTGTCGGCTACGATGCCGCGCGTGATGCGGGGGATCCGATCTGCAGCGACGGTTCGTACGCTGATCCGACCAGTTGCGAGAATGCCGGTAAAACCTGGGCGCAAAGTCACAAGTCCGGCTCTCATAATATCGTTGGTGGGTCTAAAAACAGCTATTCCAGTTATGGCGGTCTCGTGGTCGGCAGTAACAACGCCATTCATCGCTTGCATGCCTCCGTCAGTGGTGGGGAGCGAAACACCTCCAGCGGAAAATACAGCAGCGTCAGCGGAGGAAGGTACCACACCGCCAGCGGGGACTTCAGCAGCGTCAGCGGTGGTGCAATGAACACCGCCAGTGGGGAGTACAGCAGCGTCAGCGGAGGAGAGACCAATACCGCCAACGGGGACTTCAGCAGTATTAGCGGGGGAGCTTTTAATTACGCCGGCGGGCAATCCAGCAGCGTCAGCGGTGGATATCTCAACACCGCCAGCGAGAGAGAAAGTAGCGTCAGCGGCGGTGACGAAGTAACGGCGGCAGACATGTATGGCTGGGCGGCGGGCAGCTCAGGCACCTACACCGACCCATAAATAGGTAACGGCACAGTAAATGATTTACTGGTGACCTCGTCCCTCGGAACTCGCCGAAGGACGAGGACGCTGGCCGGCCTGTTTGACGCGGGCGATTAGCTGGACTGCTTGATACAGTGTTTGGCGCGCAGGGTATGGGGCTTGAGTTCTCTGGGCAGGTCGAGGTATTCACTCAGCATGATGATTATCAGCGGCGAGGGAATTTTAGGGAGAGGATTAATTTTAGGGTCGGACCAGCGTAAGCGATTGATACCAATTCATTAATTCACGATATCCTTCATCCTTTTGTACTTAGAAGGCCGTTTTTGTAGTCGAAATTGACCGTATAAGTGGCTGAGGGCTCGCGCAGCTAGGGGATTTCTTATCGACCTGCACGCCTCGTGAATCCGCCTCTTCTCCGAGCCGGGCCTGGATGTCCTGCAAAGCTCGCGAGTCACGCTGCCCAAAAGCAAAAGTCCATTTGCGGCCGGAAGACGGGCGCTCTGTCTGGCGCACTTCAAGGTCGACAGACCGGTCGTGCGACCTCAGGTATTCGATATCACCTGCAGCCGGTTTCTCTCGTTGGCGTCAGTGTGGTAGAAGGGGGTTCGATCCCCAGCGAGGATATACCTTATGAAATCGATGCCTTTCCTGGTGTTTGCCGTCGCAGCAGTTCTCTCTGCCTCGGCTGCGCTGGCCGACACCCTATCGATAGCCGATGTGCATGCCAACCGCTCGGAACTTGGCGGCAAGCAGGTCTCTGTGGTGGGTGAAGTGGTGAAGGTGAACAACGGCATCATGAAGCGCAATTTCGTTCACGTTCAGGACGAGGGCGCTCCGGCCGGGGCCGAACCGCTGACCTTCACCAGTCAGCAGACGGCCAATGTCGGTGACCGGGTGCGTGCCACCGGTACCGTCAAGCTCGATACGGATTTTGGCATGGGTTACTTCTATCCCACGCTCGTTGAAGAGTCGACCATCGAACCGGTCGAATAGGGGAAAAGGAGCGCATTAGCCGCCCCGATTTTCCAACAGACGAGCCAGCTCGTCGCGCTCGGGCATTGGCCAGGGCACATAGCCATCATTCGTGAGCCGCTCCAGGCCTGCCGGACCCTCGCCCACCGTACCGATGTCGGCACAGGCGATCCCCTCCGACAGGAGAGCCGCTTTGATGCGGGCGGCATCTTCCGGGGCTGCAGTCACCAGCAGCGCTCCCGAGGCGATGGTCGCCAACGGGTCGATGTTCATGCTGCTGCAGATTTGCCGTGACAGTTCCGGGATCGGAACGGCTGCCGGGTCGACGGCAAGGTGGCGGTTACTGGCTTCGGCAAGTTCCCACAGGGCCGTGATCAGTCCCCCCTCGGTGGGGTCGTGCATGGCGGTGACTTGCGCGGCTGCGGTGGCGATTCGGGCATCCGCCGTGACGCTGATTCCGGGCTGGTGGGCGAAGGCCCGTGCAGCAGCGGCGACCTTGCTGCCCAGCTTTCTTGTCAGCTCTTCTGCCATCTCCCGGCCAATGATCGCCGTGCCCTCGATTGGGACACCTTTGGTGAGCAGGATCCGATCGCCGGGGCGAGCCCCGCGGGGCGTAATCAGTTGCCCCTCTTCAACCTCTCCCAGTAGTGCACCGACGGCAATGGGCCGGTCGAGGCCCGAGGTAATCTCCGTATGCCCGCCCACCAGGGCAATACCGAGTTCCCGGCAGGAGCGATTGATCTGATCCATCAGGTCGCTCACCAGGGCGAGGTCCGACTTTTGCTCGGGTAACAGCAGGGTGACCAGAAGCCAGCGGGGGCGGGCACCGGTGGTTGCGACGTCGTTGGCGTTGACCGAGACCAGGTAATGGCCGAGTCCATCGCTTGTGAGGGTGACCGGGTCGGACTTGGCGATCAGAAGCCGGTCGCCAAAGCGCAATACGGCGCAATCCATGCCGATCCCGGGGCCGACAACGATGTCGGGATCGTCGAGGGGTATTCGGCCCAGCAGCTCGCCAAGGATGTTGGGTGGCAGTTTCCCGAGCAGGAAAGGCATAGCATTGAAGATCGTTGGTCGAATCTGAAAACGTCGCTTGGGAGCGGCGAATCCGGGCAACCCACCCGTAGGGAATCCATGCGTCTCGTGCCGGATCGGGGAGTCCCCCGCTCCGGCACGAGCAGATTTACTGTTCGATGTAGGTCTTGGCGGTACGCATCCCGTGCAGGGTGACAGTGAAGCCGGCAATCCCGGTCGCTTGCAGCACTGCGTGATAGATTTCCCCGGGGCTTGCGCCTGCCTTTTGCGCCTGTGAGACGTGGGATACCAGACTGCCCTCATGTTCCTGCGCAGCGGCGATACCCACCTTGATCAACTCGACCGTTTTCTTGTCTAGCGGGCCATCGTGATCACAGGTATTCCGCAGATTCTCGTAGGCTGCCCAGGCATTCGGAAAGTCGTCCTTGAAATCGTCCAGTGTCTTGTGCACAGCGATAACCTCCAGGTTGTGAACAAGTCTCTTTTCCTCTTTCCATAGTAGTTCAGTGCTGCGAGTCCGCTTCCCGAGTACGGCAGCGAAATGCTCGATTTGGGGCGCATACGGAAGAGCCGATGGCCCGGGGGCGGGCGAGGGGAGCTGGAAAACCGCTGTCTTTCGGGTCTGTCATGAAAAACGGGGCCCGCAGGCCCCGTTCCGTTCCGCTCTGGCAGCTGGAATCAGCTGTACATGTCGTCCGTGATATTACGGAACCAGCCGTGAGCGTACCGGGATTCCCGCTTCAGTGCCTCATCGCTGGCGTCGGAGGGCGTGAGTCCACCGGCACCCTTCACCTTGACGATTTGGTTGTTGGCTTCATCGAAGGCGTAAACCACGGAGACCGACATCCCGTAATCCTTGCCCACGATGCTGTAACAGGTATTCATGTAGGAAGGATCACCCGGCTCCCGGTCATTGAGCATGTCCGAGATGGCCATTGCGCAGACCTTGGCCTGTACATTGGCGCTATAGCCGGACTTGGGCATGCCGGCAGAGATGGAGGCGTCGCCCAACACGTGGATATTGGGGTGGATCAGCGACTCGAAGGTCTTTTTGTTGATTGGACACCAGTCACCCTTGGTTAGCCCGGCGGTGAAGGCCAGTTTGCCGGCCTTCTGGGGCGGGATAACGTTGATGACGTCGCCTTTGAAGGACTCGACCGCGCCCTGAACCGTCATGCTACGGGCATCCACGCCCTCGATCTTGCCCCCGGCTGCGCCGGAAACCCATTCGATCATGGAGTTGTCGGTGCCGTAGCCGTAAAGCCTTTTCCAGCCCTGGGTGAACAGACCTTGTTTGGAGAACTTGTCTTTCGGGTCGAGGACCAGGATCTTCGAACTGGGCTTGTTGTGTTTCAGGTAGTGGGCGATCTGGCTGGCCCGCTCGTAAGGCCCCGGCGGACAGCGGAACGGGTTGGTGGGCGGTACGATGATTACCGTTCCTCCATCACGCATCGCCTCGAGCTGTTTGCGAAGGGTGACGGTCTGGGGACCGGCTTTCCAGGCGTGCGGAATGTTTTCGGCGACTTGTGCGTTGTAGCCGTTGATGGCTTCCCACTTGAAGTCGACGCCCGGGGAGACAACGGCCCGGTCATAGTTGAAGGTATCACCGCCCTTGGTGGTTATCGTTCGGGATTCCGGATCGATCGCGGTGACGAGATCGTGCACGACCCGAATGCCGCGCTTGCGAAGACCGTCGAACCCGAAGGCGATGGAGTCGATGGAGCGCTCTCCGGAGAGTACTTCGTTACTCATGAAGCAGGTGTGATAGGTGCGGTTGGGCTCGATAAGTGTGACATCCACATTCGGGTCGAGCATGGTCAGGTACTTGGCTGCCGTGGCCCCACCCGGGCCGCCGCCTACAACCACCACCTTCTTCGCGGCCATCGAGCTTTTGTTCGGGCCCGCGCAGGCGCCGAGTGTGCCGAGTGCGACGGCTCCGCCGGACAACTTGAGAAAATTACGCCGATCAATTGTATTCATACTGTCCTCCCCCTTATTTCTGGCTGGCGTAGTAGTGCAGAATGGTATCCAGCCCATCCGGACCATGCTCCTTGAGCAGGCTCTTCACGCGCCGCGCCATCTTTTTGGGTGTCTCCCGATGCCCTTCCTTGAAGTCGGCCATCGAGTAGTTGAGGTAGAGCATGGATTGACCGGCCAGGACGGCACTGGTTTCGGAGTCGAGGCCGCCGTCTTCGTGGCACTTCTCGCAGTAGTCTTCGTGCAGCGTTGCGCCGAGTTTCGCCTTTACCGGCGAATACTCCTGCTCCATGGGACGCGCCGGTTGTTTGGCGAAAAACTCGGCCATTTTCTGGATCTGGTCATCCGAATAGCCTTTGGCGATACGGTCCATCACCGTCACATTGCGATCGCCATTCTTGAAGGCTTGCATGCTATCGACGAAATACTCGGGATCGGCCCCTGCGATGGAGGGGGTGAAGGCTATGCTGGAACCGTTGGTTCCATGACAGGCGGCACAGGTTTGGGCCAGCATCTCCGGCGAGGGCCCGCTTGCCAGGGTGGTGGTACTCAACGCAATTCCCCCTGCGAGTACCATCTTCAGTGTTCGCTTCAGCGACATTGATGATCTCCTTTGTCTTGTTTTTTTGGTAGTACCGGTACGACCGTTCTGGAACGCACCTGCTCTGAGTATCCCTTTAATTTGTATGTTAAACAACTGTGCCTATGCAATCGTCTCGCCTGTCCCGGGCCCTGGCCGTGTGGCGGAAGGCGGTTGCGGATGAACACCGGCTGTGGATTTGTCCATACTGGGGCATAAGGACTAGTGATCGGAGGAGGTTCGACATGGAAACTCGGCGGCCCAGCCTGGCGGAAGTGGTGGTTCCGGGATTACTCGCGGGGGTCCTGTTCTCGGTCGCTGCGGCCCTGTTCGGGCGGCGCGACAGCGGTAGCGCCGTAGCGGCCCTCAATGCTCCCGGTCACGTCATCTGGGGTGAGTCGGCCCTTGACGAGCGGCGATTTTCGTATCGGCACACACTCCCGGGCGTGGTCATCAATCTGGGCGCAGGCCTCTTTTGGGCAGCGGTGATGCTGACGCTCTTTCGCGGGAGCACACACCGGGGTCTTCGCGGAGCACTGCTTGCCGGTACCAGCGCGTCTTTGCTGGCCTGGATCATTGACTACCACGTCCTCCCGCGGCGGCTCAGTCCGGGTATCCAGGAGCGGGTTTCAGGGGGCTCGCTGCTGGCCATTCATGGCCTGTTCGGGCTTGGACTGGCTATGGGCGCTCGGCTGGTCGGCCCGCCGAACAGGCGCTAGCGGTTGCGATTTCCGTTTTACTGCCAGGCGGTATTTACGGGTGGGTTCGGGTAAGCTAAACGGCTGTTGGCCCGCCTTCCCCATCGGATGACTTCGGTACCGCTAATGAAACTTTTGATTCGCAACCTCGCCCGTACCACCACAGAGAACGAGCTCAGGGAGCTGTTCGAGGCCTACGGAAGCGTGCAGTCCTGCTCGCTGGTCATGGACAAACAGACCGGTAACTCGAAAGGCTTTGGGTTCGTGGAGATGCCAAGGCCCGGTGAGGCCAAGGCGGCGATGAAAAACCTCAACGGCACCATGCTGGCCGGTCAACCGATTCGGGTGAAAAAGGCCGAGATCAAACCGGAAAAGGGCGATACGGATGGCGGCACCGATGAGTGAAGAGCGTCACCGGGACCCGTTACATGGTGTGACGCTGGAGATGATGCTCACACGGCTGGTGGAGGAGTACGGCTGGGAAGAGTTGGGTCGACGCATCAAGATCAAATGCTTTACCAAGGACCCGAGTATCTCCTCCAGTCTGAAATTCCTGCGCCGTACTCCCTGGGCCAGGGAGAAGGTCGAGAGGCTTTATCTCCGAAGCCGGTGATGCCGGGTAGTCGAAGCGGTAGCTACTCCGCCGGTTCCAGACGTATCAGTTGTCCCGGATTGTGGTCGGTCACAATCCACAGATAGCCGTCGGGCCCCTCGGCCACATCCCGGATTCGCATTTCTTCGCTCTCCAGTAGCCGCTCTTCGCCGGTGACTTCGTTTCCCGCCACTTGCAGGCGTACCAGTGCGCGTCCGGCGAGTGCACCGAGGAAGAGATCCCCCTCCCAGTTCGGGAATCGATCGCCGGTATAGAAGGCCATGCCTGACGGTGCGATTGAGGTCGGAGCCCAGTGATAAAGCGGTGGCTCCATGCCTTCCTGCTGGCTCGGGCCGATGGGAGTGCCGTCGTAATTGGTGCCGTGGGTGATCTCGGGCCAGCCGTAGTTGAGTCCGGCACGGATGAGATTGACTTCGTCGCCGCCCTGCGGCCCGTGCTCATGGCTCCATATATCGCCACTGAACGGGTTGCGGGTGAGTCCCTGGGGGTTCCGGTGGCCGATGCTGAACAGTTCGGATCGGGCATCCGGTGCAGAGAAGAATGGGTTATCGGCAGGTACGCGCCCATCATCATGGATGCGAATGATCGAGCCGACGTGGTCGAGCCGGTCCTGGGCTTGAGCGCGGTCGCCCCTCTCTCCCAGGCTGATGTAGAGAAAGTTCTGGCTGTCGAAAGCGAGACGGGAGCCGAAGTGTTTGCTGCTGTCCCGGTAGGGTTCGGCCTCGAAGATGGTCAGTAACTCCGACAACGCGCCGTTTTCATACCGGGCCCGTGTTACCCGGGTGGTCTGCTCCGAATCGGTGCCCGCGCTGTAGGAGAAGTAGATGAGCCGGTTGTTGGCGAAGTCGGGGTGCGCCTCGACATCGAGCAGTCCTCCCTGCCCGCCGACCCATACTTCCGGCAATCCGGTGACCGGCTGCTCGACCAGATTGCCATCTTGAATGAGCCGCAACCGGCCGGGGCGCTCGGTCACCAGAATGTCGCCGTCGGTCAGGAAAGCGAGAGCCCAGGGGTTCTCCAGTCCGTCGGCTACCGGCGTCATCATGATCGAGTGCGTGGCATCATCAGGGCTGGTCTTTCCGTCGTCATCGACAGCAGTAGCGCCTCCGCCGCCGCCTACACAAGCGATGAGTGAGAAAAAACAGGCCATAACCAGAACGGGTCTGCCGAATTCCATGCGTACTCCTGAATTCCTTTTCCGAATCGCTAATTCCCATGTTAGCCGAGTTGCTGCCCCCCGTCGTCGAGTCGGGGCAGTCGGCCCGAGATAGATGTCCCTCGTCGCGGGTTTCGGCTATCTTGTCAGAGTCCCGGGTCCACTCTGATAAAAAACCAACATTGAGGCCCTGCGTGAGCAAAGGGCGCCCGGCACGAAGCAGGTAGTGCATCAATGATCGGATACTCACAGGAGGCGATATGAAAGTGTTACCGACCGGCCGGGTTTCCGGGCGTGGCGGATTGTTGACCGCCGTACTGCTCCTGGTTTTCGCAACGAGCTGGATTCCGGGACGAGCGATGGCTGCGGATTTCTCCGATGGTGTGGTCAAGGTCGTATACCACGCCGATTTTGCCGACTCGCGCCGTTTCAGCGCCATGCTGACCAGCATCAACAACATGGTGACCCACTACCAGAATGAATTGGTCGACTACGACGTGCGGATCGTGTTCGTCGCGCACGGTATTCGTTTTCTCACCGATGACAAGCTGGTCGACACCCCCTTCGCTGAGGATGCCGAACTGGCGGAGCGTCGGGAGAGCATCAAGGGCCGGCTGCTCTCACTGAGCGATCGGGGCGTGAAGCTGGAGTTGTGTAATATTACCCGCACCCAGACCGGAGTCTCTGAAGACAAGCTCTACGAGCCGGTTGCAGCAGTCCCTTCCGGGGTCGTGCGGCTCGCCGAGTTGCAATCGGAAGGTTTCGCGTATCTGAAGGCTGAATAGGGCATCAACAGGCACATGGAGGTGCCGGGCCCCTCTCGGCTTTGGCCGTTTTGGATATTGTCTGAAAATAGTTCTGGCATTCACTCGGAAATGGGCCTATAGTTCTGCTTGCTACAGATATTGTTAATTGGTAATTTCAGCAGTGCCTCACAGATACTCCTCGAATCACCTCTTCATTACCTGTACGCACAACTCTCTCTATATATTTGATATTTAAAGGTAAAGATTACTATGTCTACAGGTACCGTGAAGTGGTTCAACGAATCCAAGGGCTTTGGCTTCATCTCTCAGGATGATGGCGGCGCAGACGTTTTCGTTCACTTCAGTGCAATCCAGGGCTCAGGCTTTAAAACCCTGGCCGAAGGTCAGCCGGTTAGCTTCACCCTGGAAAATGGTCCCAAGGGTCCCCAGGCCAGCAACGTTACTCCTCAATAAGACGTTGCTGACCGGCTGAGCCGAAACGCGCCACGCGCGCGTTCCGCGCTCGCCAACTAAGGACGGGCCGATGCCCCGCCCTCCAATTGTGGAGGATCCGGGGCTCGGCCCGTTTTTTATGGACACTGTTTCGTATTAAGCTATTCCCTGGAGCGAGCGGAAAGAGTCAAAAACGTCTGCCATGTTGCTGGATGTGGATTCGTTCGTCACGGATGTGGTTAAAGCCATCTCACTCCCCACTCGTCGTCACGGCAAACATGGGGGTTTTGACGCACGGCTTTGGGGGACTCGAGAAGATGAACACAGAAACCGAGCGAGCGGACCACCACGAGGCCGGCGCGGACATCCCGGTGGTCGGTATTGGTGCGTCCGCCGGTGGCCTCAGCGCTTACCGCGAGCTGTTGCAGGCCCTGCCGAATGACACCGGAATGGGCTTCGTGCTGGTCCAGCATCTGGCTCCGGGGCATCGGAGTATCCTGTCGGAGCTGCTGCAGCATGAGACCGATCTGCCTGTGCGGCAGGTCACCGAGGGCGTCGAAGTTGAACCTGATCATATTTATGTGATTCCACCGGGTCACTACATCGACCTTTCGGAGGGTCGACTTCACCTGCTGCCCGAAACACAGCAGATTCCGTCGGATCGTATCGATCGTTTCTTCCGCTCCCTGGCGAGGGACCGGGGCAGTATCGCCATTGGTGTAGTCCTTTCCGGCGCCGGTCACGATGGTGCCGCCGGGCTCCAGGTAATCCGTGCTGCCGGCGGCCTGGTCTTCGTTCAGGACCCTCAATCCGCCACCCAGCCGGCCATGCCGCAGAATGCCGCGCAAATGGGGGTCGACGGCGTGCTGCCCCCCGGAGAAATCGCCAAAGAGCTGGCTCGTGTCGCTCGTCACCCCTATCTACGTAAACCCGGGCAGCTTGAGCTGGAAAAAAAGGTCGCGGGCGGGAACCTGTCCGACCTGTTCGAGCTCATCCGGAGCCGCACCGGTCACGACCTCTCCGGCTACAAGGACGCCACTATCTTGCGCCGGGTCCGGCGGCATATGGTATCGAGGCATTGTGAGCGTTTGCCGGATTACGTGGCTCTGCTCAAATGCGAACCGAACGAGGTGGATGCCCTGTTCCGGGACATTCTCATCAACGTCACCGAGTTTTTCCGTGAGCCGGAGAGCTTTGAGGCGCTGCAGGAGAAGGTATTTCCCTCCCTGTTCGAGGAACGACAGGAAAATGCGCCGTTGCGTATCTGGATCCCTGCCTGCTCCACTGGCGAGGAGGTCTACTCGGTGCTGATCAGCTTGCTGGAATTCCTGGGCGATGAGGCCTACAACATCCCCATCCAGATCTTTGCCAGCGACTTGGATGCCGAGGCGATCAGGCAGGCCCGGCGTGCCGTCTATTCCGAGCAGGCGGTGAAGAAACTCTCCAGCAGCCAGTTGCAGCGTTTTTTCGTTCACACTCCCGAGGGTTACGAGGTGATAACGCCTTTGCGTAACCTGTGCGTCTTCGCTGCACACAATCTGTTGAGCGACCCGCCCTTTTCCCATCTCGACCTCGTCTGCTGCCGCAATCTCCTGATCTATCTTCAGCCGGTGATGCAGGAACGGGCCCTGCAGGTGATCCACTACGCCCTGGACCCCAACCGTTTTCTGCTCCTGGGCCGTTCGGAGAGTACCGCACGTGCGGCGGACCTGTTCTCGGTGGTCGACACCCACAACAAGGTCTATCGCAAGAGGGCGACGGCAAACCGGGTCCACTACAGCAGCCAGTCACTCGGCCATACGGCGGCCTTGGAAGAGCCCCAGAGCGGCTCCGTACCCGCCGAACGCACATCGTGGAGTCCGGAGCAGCTTGCGGACCGTTGCCTGCTCGATCAGTTCGCGCCGCCGGCGGTGGTCGTCACCGGGACCGGGCAGGTGTGTCATTTTCGGGGGCGTCGTACCGGCCAATACCTGCAGCCGGCCCCCGGCGCTGCAAGTCTGAATCTTTTGAAACTGGTAAGGGGGGACCTGGTCGTGCCCCTGCGCAGCCTGCTCCATCAGGTGGTCAAGACCGGACAGGCCGGCCGCAAGGAGCATGTCTCGCTCCACAATAAGGGCGACGGTGAATGGGTCGACCTGGCGATTCGGCCGCTGGAGACACCGGAGGGGGTTTCGACCTATTACCTGGTGGTGTTCGAGCCGGTGCGGGTTCAGCGCCAGGCCGTGCCGCAGAGCGGCGCCGAGGTATCGGATGCCCGAGTCGCCGAGCTGGAGGACGAGTTGGCCGAGACCCGCGAGTATCTGCAATCGATGCTCGATGAGCAGGAGCAGGTCAATGAGCAACTGCGCATTGCCCACGAGGAGGTCCTCTCCAGCAACGAGGAACTGCAGAGCAATAACGAAGAGGTGGAAACCAGCCGCGAGGAGCTGCAGTCCACCAATGAAGAGCTGGCGACCGTTAATCAGGAGCTGGAGTCGCGCAACCGGGAGCTGGGTCAACTCAATGCCGACCTGCAGAACTTGCTGACCTGCGTGAGTATCCCGGTCGTGATGCTTAACGGCGATCTGCGCATCCGCTATTTCACGCCCACGGCTGAGGAGGTACTCAATCTCATTCCGGGGGATATCGGCCGGCCGATCAGCGACATCCGCGCCAAGGTGGCGGTGCCGGACCTGCAGAGTCTGGCGCACCGGGTCATGGATACCGTCACTCCGGCCACCCGTGAGGTCGAGGGCGAGAGTGGACGGCTCTATTACGTCAAAATACGGCCCTACAAGACTCAGGATAACCGCATTGACGGGGTCGTGCTGGCCTATGTCGATATCACCCATCTCAAGGACATGGCCACGGCTCGTCGCCGCGCGGGCATGATGCACGAAACCAGCGATGCCATCGCAGTCGTCGAATTGGATGGGCATATTATCGCCTGGAACCATGCCGCCGAGAGGCTGTACGGGTATAGCGAAGAGGAGGCGGTCGGCATGAGCATTTTCGACGTTTACCTGGACGATGCTCATGAAGCATTGCGCGAAGCCCTCCAGCGTACCGGGCACAACACAGAGGATCAGCAGTTCCGGGTAGATTGCCTTTCTCGTGACGGACATCGCCAAACAGTGGATTTGACCCTTTCGCCGCTGCGCAATACCACCGATACTCCCGTCGCTGTGGTGACCGCTGAACCGGCCGTCGATTTCAATCGCACATAGCCGGGACCCGATTGAGGTACGGATTTATGTCGAAGCGCCATCCGGAAAACGAGAGCGAGCACGGCCGAAGTCCGTCCCAATGGGAATTGATAGAGGCGCAGAATCGCGAACTGCGTGAGGTTCAGCGGGTTCTTGAGGAGACCCGCGAACGCTACGCCGACCTTTACGATTATGCCCCGGTCGGTTACATCACCCTGGACCGGCTCGGCCAGGTCCTGGAGATCAATCTCACTGCGGCTGCCATGCTCGGCGTCGAGCGCGAACACCTGCTCGGGCAACCGCTGTCGCCGCATATCGCCCTAGGCGACTCGACCGCCTTTTTTAGCCATCTCAGGAAAACCCTGGATTCGGACCAGATCACGGCCACGGAATTGCGTCTGCGAAAAAAGGATCGCACGGAGTTCGACGCCTTGCTGGAAAGCGTGTCAGATCGCAGTGGCCGGTCTCCGGAAAGCTGCCGTACCATGCTGCTCGACATCTCCGATCGCAAGCGTACCGAAAACGCGCTGGCTCACAGTCGTGCTGTATTGGAGGACCGGGCGCGTCAGTTGGCGCACGTCAATAACGAACTGCGCAGTTTTTCGCATATGCTCTCCCACGACCTCAAGGCGCCTCTTCGCGCCATGTCCAACCTGGCTACGGTGGTGGAAGAGGATTACGGCCAAAGCCTGGCTCCCGAGGCTCGGCAGTATCTGCACATGCTGCGTGATCGTGCCCGACAGGCGGATGAGCTGATCAATCGCGTATTGGCTTTCTCCAGGGCCGATAATCCCGATGCCGGTACCGAACGCATCGACGTAGCGGCGCTGATAAAGGAAGTTTTTGCCGAGATGGGCGATGCCGCGTACGGATTCCGAATCGAAATCGGTGAGTCGGTGCCTACTCTTGAGGCTGAACGCCTGCCCTTGCGTCAGACGCTGGTCAACCTGATCGGCAATACCATTCAGCACCACGACCGGGATAGTGGGCGCATCCGAATCGATGCCCGGGAACAGGGTGATTTCTTCGAGTTCACCGTTACCGATGACGGCCCCGGGATACATCAGGCACAGCAGGAGGGGATCTTCGACATGTTTCGCTCCTTTGATCAGGGTAATGGCACCAGTAGCGGCATGGGGCTAGGTCTGGTACGTAAACTGGTTGCCAGTCGCGGCGGTAGCATCCGTGTGGAGTCCGACCCTGAGCAACGCGGCACCACCTTTCGCTTCACTTGGCCAAGGCAGCCACCGCCGGATGCGGATTCGACCCCCGCTGGCGGATGCTGTTAGATTGCGGAAAGGCCGTTTCGGCCTGTCTTCAAGGTGATTTTCATGGCGAACTGGCAACCGGTATGTCATCTCGATGAACTCGAGGAGCATAAGGGACACGAGGTGTGGGTCAACGGCAGACCTCTGGCGCTGTTCCTTCAGGGCCACAAGGTGCATGCCCTTGACGACCGCTGTCCTCACCGGGAGGGGCAGTTGTCACAAGGCGAGGTGCGGGATGGTGATGCGATCTGTCCGTTGCACGGCTGGAATTTCGATCTCGAGACAGGGATCTCGCCCTACAACCCCGGCGATCGGATTTCGGTCTTTCCCGTTCGCCTCGAGGAGGGGCGGGTGCTGGTGGATGCGGATGCGGTGCCGCCGCTGCCTCCTTCGACCTTTGAAGGCTATCAGGCGCGCTGGCGCCGCTGGTCGGATGATACCCGCGGCAAGGCGGAAATCCGCAAGCTGGCCAAGGGCAAAGGCCCGACGGTTGAGGCCATGGGTTCGGAGGCCACCGACCTGTCATCGTTCCCCGGTTTCGATCATTTTCACCTTAGCCCTGCGCAATTGCACCGGTTGCCGCGGCTGGCGGATGAGCCGATCGATACCCGGGTGGTGATTGGCGCGGGAGCCGATAAACCGCTCGAAATCGCACTGCCCGCCTTCGTCTCGCATATGTCCTTCGGAGCGCTCTCGCGGGAAGCCAAGATCGCGCTGGCGACCGGCGCACGGCGCGCCGGGACGCTGATTGGTTCGGGAGAGGGCGGCATGTTGCCCGAGGAGCGTGGAGCCGCCGGACTCTATCTTCTGGAGATGGCGAGTGGATACTTCGGCTGGAACGAAGAAACCATGGCGCTGGCAGACGGTTTCGAGTTCAAGTTGGGCCAGTCCGCCAAGCCGGGCCTCGGCGGTGAACTCCCGGGCAGCAAGGTCTCCGACGAGATTGCCAGCGTTCGCGGCATCCAGCCCGGGCATGCCGCGCACTCGCCGGGCCGCTTCCCCGACCTGCCCGACCTGGCTGCGTTTGCTGCACGTGTGCAACACCTCCGTGCGCTTTTTCCCGACAAGCCGATTGGTATCAAGCTGGTTGCCGGCGATATCGAAGCCGACATCAACGCGGCACTGTCGCTTGCGCCCGACTTCATCACTCTCGACGGTTTCGGCGGCGGTACCGGGGCGGCGCCGGTGGCGGTTCGCGACCACTTTGGCATGCCCCTGGTGCAAGCACTGCCGCTCGCACGGCGAATAGTGGATATCCATAACCGCAGCCATCCGGAAAGAAGGGTATCCCTCATCGCGACCGGAGGTATTCGCACGCCGGCGGACATCATGAAAGCGAAGGCGCTGGGGGCCGATGCCTGCGCGCTGGCCACCGGAGCCCTGTTTGCCCTCGGCTGTGAGTACTATCGGGCATGCGATAGCGGACACTGCCCAACGGGCGTCGCGACTCAGGATCCTGTGCTGCGCGAGCGGATCGATCCTGAGGCAGGCGCGGGGCGGGTGGCGAATTTCTTTCAGGGCACGCAGGCGCTTCTCGAAATGTATCTGCGCGCAATGGGATACCACGAAATCGGTCAAGTCAGTACCCGCGATCTGATCCCGCTCAGTGCCGAGGCCCGCACGATCCTCGAAACGGCCGAATGTTGATTTTGTAACGCCGGGGGTGAGCCGCCGCGAGGATTCGGAACGGATACCGGTCAGCATCTACTGCTCTCGTCCGGTGGTGGACAGTTTCGGTTGACCAGCTAATTTCAGGACAAATGCGGGGCTTTGGTTGCGGTGTTTCATCCAGCCACGGGAGGTGTGTATGGCTCAGGGACGGGAAGAGCAATTCCGGCAGGCGGCGGAGAAAGCGGCTGAACGGCAGAGGAACATCCAGCGCGCGATGGACGAGCACGACCAGCGATCCAAAGGCGGCGGAAACCGGGATTCGGCAATACAGGCCGGTTCTCATGGCTACCCGGAGCCTCCCCTTCCAGAGCAGCACCTCGAGAAACCGGGTCCCGAATCGGAGTTGGATCCACGGCCGGAATATTTGGCGCCGGAGTACAAGGGAAGTGGCAAGCTACGGGGTATGAAGGCGCTGATTACCGGTGGCGATTCCGGCATCGGGCGCGCAGTAGCCGTACTTTTCGCCAGGGAAGAGGCCGATATCGCCATCCTCTACCTCAATGAGGATGAGGATGCACGGGAGACGAAGAGCGCCGTGGAGAACGAGGGAGGAAAGTGCCTGGAGATCGCTGGCGATGTCAAGGCCCCGGCGTTCTGTCGCTATGCGGTCGAGCGTACCCTGGAGGAGTATGGCCAGTTGGACATACTGGTCAACAACGCGGCATTTCAGGAGCATGCCGCGTCCCTGGAAGAGATCAGCGAGGAGCATTTCGACGAGACGCTGCGCACCAACCTCTACGGTTACTTCCATATGGCCAAGGCGGCCGTGCCGCACCTGAAGCCGGGTAGCTCGATAATCAATACCGGCTCCGAGACCGGTATTTTCGGCCAGCCTGTCCTGCTCGATTACTCCCTGACCAAAGGTGGCATTCACGCCTTTACCAAGGCGCTGGCCACGAACCTGATCCCCAAAGAGATCCGGGTGAACGCCGTTGCCCCCGGTCCGGTGTGGACACCCCTGAACCCCGCCGACCGGCCGCCGGGCACGCTTTCGAAGTTCGGTGCCACCACCGACATGAAACGTCCCGCACAGCCGGAGGAGGTGTCCCCGGCTTATGTATTCCTGGCCGCCCCCTCGTGTTCAGGCTACATCACGGGAACGGTGATTCCGGTCATGGGTGGCGTGACCGGTAGCGCCTGATTGGGCGATTCAGGAAAAACAGGTGGCAGGGGTACTCCATAGTTTGGGCCTGGCGCTGGTTGTCGCGGTGGTTTTGCCCTGGATCCGCCAGGGTGATTGGTGGATTCGCATCTTTGATTTCCCCCGTCTGCAGCTTGCAGCACTTGGGCTGACCACATTGCTCGGCTACCGTTTTGTCGCCCCTTCGGTCGCGAGTTACGGCGTGCAATTCCTTCTGATTCTCGCCGTGTTCTATCAATTCCACCGCATTCGTCCCTTCACCCGTTTTGGTCCCTTGCAGGTGCAGTGGGCAGACCCCGGCGATCCGGCGGCCACAAGACTGCGTGTGATTATCGCCAACGTGCTGATGCCGAACCGGCAGGCGGAAACCCTGTTATCGCTGGTCGCGAGGCATGAGCCCGATCTCTTTTTGGCCGTGGAGACGGATGAATGGTGGCAATCGCAATTGGATACCATTCAGGGCAGCTATCCATACGCCGTCCGCTACCCACTACCGAATACATACGGGATGCTGCTCTATTCACGTTATCCCCTGACTCGGCCTGAGGTGAGATTTCTCATCGAAGATGACGTGCCCTCCATCAACACGGTAGTGGAATTGCCCGGCGGGCCCGGCATTCACTTTCATGCGCTCCACCCGAGGCCGCCCAGACCGACCAAGCGTCAGGACTCAACCAACCGCGATGCCGAACTGGTAACGATCGGGCAGCAGGTCGCGAGACAGCAGGGCCCGGTCGTCGTGGCTGGCGACTTGAATGACGTGGCATGGTCATACACTACCGATCTCTTTCAGCGCATTAGCGGCCTGCTTGATCCGAGGCGGGGCCGCGGTATGTACAACAGCTTTCACGCAGGTATCCCTTTTCTGCGTTTTCCTCTGGACCATCTCTTTCATTCGAAGCATTTTCGGCTCGTTCGACTGGAACGGCTGGACAAGTTCGGGTCTGATCATTTTCCGATACTGGTCGAGTTGGCCTTTCGGCAGGATGCCGCACGAAGCCAGACTTCGCCGGATGTCGACAGCGATGACCACGACCTTGCACGTGAGTTACGGAAGCGGGCCCGGTAGTACACAAAGCTCCCGGCCTGCGCGGCAGGCGGCGGCATCGCGTCTACAGTCTCGGTATCAATTCATGAAGGGAACCGGAGAAAGATCGTGTCGCAGAAACCTACAAGGATCGTCGTCGTCGGCGGCGTGGCCGCTGGAATGTCGGCGGCGGCCCGGGCACGTCGCCTCGACGAGCGCGCACAGATCATCGTGTTCGAGAAAGATCGTTACGTCTCGTTCGCCAACTGCGGGCTGCCGTACCACATCAGTGGCGATATCCGCGATCGCGAAGACCTGCTGGTGGTCACCCCGGATGACCTCTCTCGTCGCCTGAATCTCGAGGTCTACACCGAGCACGAGGTCATCCGCATCGACCGGGTGGCCAAGACCGTGAAGGTGAGAGATCAGCGCAACGACAGCGTGCTCAAGGAGCACTACGATAAACTGATCCTCGCCACCGGAGCGACGCCTCTGCGCCCCTCGATGCCCGGAGTTGATCACCCCTACATTTTCACCCTGCGAAATATCCCGGACATGGACGCCATCAAAGCGGTCGTGGATGCCGGGGTCTTCAGTGCCATCGTGGTGGGGGGTGGCTATATCGGTGTGGAGATGGCAGAGGCACTGCGGCGCCGCGGACTGCGGGTGGACCTGGTCGAGCAGTCGGATCAAATCATGGCCTCCCTGGACCCGGAGATGTCGCGTGACCTCGCTTATCACATGGAGAGTTACGGCGTGCATGTCACCCTCGGCAAGGGGGTACGTGAGTTTCGTGGTGAAGACGGGCGGGTCGAGGTGCGGCTGGATGAAGATGACGTGCGTTTTGCCGATATGGCGATCCTGGCGGTCGGGGTGCGGCCGGAGGTGAAGCTGGCCCGGGAGGCTGGCCTGGAGATCGGCCGGTGCGGGGGTATCCGTGTCGATGTGCACATGCGCACCTCCGATCCCTCCATTTATGCCGCCGGTGATGCGGTCGAGGTGCGTGATGCGATCACCGGCGAATGGACTCTGATGCCGCTCGCGGGTCCGGCCAACCGCCAGGGCCGCATCGCGGCGGACCACATCTTTGGCCGCGAAAGCCGCTACAGGAGGAGTCAGGGGAGTTCCATCCTCAAGGTGTTCGACATGACCGGCGGCGGCACCGGTGTGTCGGAAAAGAGTCTGCGCCGGGCGGGTATCCATTACCGAAAGGTCTATGTGCACCCCAATGGCCACGCCGCCTACTACCCGGGAACACACCCGATGCACCTAAAGCTGCTTTTTACGGCAGACAGCGGTCATCTGCTCGGCGCCCAGGCGGTCGGCTTTGACGGTGTGGACAAACGCATCGATGTGCTGGCCACTGCGATCCATGCTGGTATGACCGTCTACGACCTGGAAGAGCTCGAACTCTCCTACGCCCCGCCCTACGGTTCGGCCAAGGACCCGGTGAATATCGCCGGTTTCGTGGCCGCCAACCTTTTACGGGGGGATGTGACACCCTGGTACGCGGAGGAGTGGCCGGCGCTTGCGGAACAGGGTGGTGTGCTAATCGACTTGCGCACAGCGAAGGAATTCGCCGCCTGGAGCATTCCGGGGGCGATCAATATTCCTATCGGCGAGCTCCGTGGCCGCATCGATGAACTCGACGAATATCGGGACAATGGCCTTTATCTCTACTGTCTGTCCGGTTTTCGCAGTTATCTCGGTGTACGACAGCTCACCCAGAACGGTTTCAAACGGGTCTACAACCTGAGCGGTGGTGTGAAGACTTTCATGGCCTATCATCATAATCCGCTGGTCTCCGGTCGCCCCGGCGGGCCCTGGATTTCCTACGCCGAAGACCGTGCCGGTGGGCCGGGCATATCGGTTATTTGATGCGGGGTGAACTCCCCGCAAGCAGGCTGTAACCGGAGTCACATGGAAGATCGACCGCACCCCACCCTGAGATCGATTGACGTGGTGGCGATCATTGTCGGCCTCGTGATCGGCGCCGGGATCTTCAAGGCTCCCGCGGTCGTTGCCGCCAATGCCGGCAGCGAGACGGGGGTGATGCTGGCGTGGCTGGCGGGTGGGGTGATCTCGATTATCGGCGCCCTGTGTTATGCGGAACTGGCGGCGGCCTACCCCGATGCGGGCGGGGAGTACCACTTCCTGCGGCGAGCCTACGGCAACACCATTGGCTTCCTCTTTGCCTGGTCGCGGCTGGTGGTGCTGCAGACCGGCTCAATCGCACTACTTGCCTTCGTGCTGGGTGACTACGCCGCCCAGATCGTCCCTCTCGGTCCTCACGGTCCTGCCCTGTTTGCGGCCGCTGCGGTCACCCTGCTGACCGCTATCAACCTGTTGGGACTGCGCTCCAGCAAGTGGATGCAGAACCTGCTGACCCTCTTCACGCTGGGAGGGCTTGTCATGGTCATCATCGTTGGACTTGCGCTTCCGGGGGCCGTCACCGCACCGCCTTCGACTGGCGGCGGTGAAGCCACCTTCGGTCTGGCCATGGTGTTTGTACTGCTCACCTACGGTGGCTGGAACGAGGCTGCCTACATCTCCGCGGAGCTGCAGGATGTCCAGCGGCGCATGTGGAAGGTCCTGGTGGTGGGGATCGGTACCATCACGCTGATCTATCTGTTGGTCAATTGGGCATACCTCAATGTGCTCGGCCTCGAAGCGATGGCCGAATCCGAGGCGGTCACGGCGGATCTGATGCGGCGGGTGTTGGGGGAGTCGGGTGCGCAGATGATCAGCCTGTTGATCGTGGCGGCCGTGTTCGCATCCATCAATGTGACCATCCTCACCGGGGCGCGGACGAACTATGCCCTTGCCAGGGATTTTCGGCAATTTCATCTGCTTGGCAACTGGTCGGCCAGGGTGAATGCGCCGACCCGCGCACTGATGGTGCAGGGAGTCATTGCCCTGCTTTTGGTGGCAGTGGGGTCGGCCAGCCGTTCCGGATTCGAGGCGATGGTGAGCTATATCTCGCCGGTGTTCTGGCTCTTTTTCCTGCTTACCACCCTCTCCTTGCTCGTGCTGCGCCAGCGCGATCCGCTCCGGCCTCGCCCGTTTCGCGTGCCGGTCTATCCTTACACGCCAGTGCTTTTTGCAGCGGCCTGCGCCTACATGTTCTGGTCCAGCCTGCTCCACTCCGGCTGGGGTGCGCTGCTTGGCATGCTGGTGCTTGCGGCGGGCATCCCTTTCCGCTTGCCGCAATTCCGCCAGCAATGAACGGAATCTGACCATTGCTTCCAGGAGGAGCGCGAATGAGCATTCGAGCCCGTCATTGCAGCCTCGCCCTACTATTGCTGGCGATGTTGTCCCAGCCGCTCACTGCCCAGTGGGCTGACAACCTGGACGTGCCCTATGTACCGACACCCCAGTCGGTAGTGGATGAGATGCTGAGTATCGCAGGGGTTACCGAGGATGATGTGCTGTACGACCTGGGGTCGGGTGATGGTCGCATCGTGATCACCGCTGCCGAGCAGTTCGGCGCGCGAGCGGTGGGCATCGACATCGACCCGGCCCGGATCGCCGAGAGCCGGGAAAACGCCAGGGTAGCCGGTGTCGAGGACAGGGTCCGTTTCATTCAGCAGGATCTGTTCGATGCTGACATCGGTGAAGCGACCGTCGTAACCCTCTATCTGCTGGGCTCCGTCAATGATCGGCTGCGTCCCAAATTGCTCGACGAACTCAAGCCCGGTACGCGGGTGGTGTCGCACGCGTTCGACATGGGTGATTGGCAACCGCTGGAGACCAGGTCTGTAGGAGGCAGCACGATTTATCTCTGGGAAGTTCCCGAAAAGGCCGGGCAGAGCTCGGAGAGAGCGGATAACCGTTCGCTGCCAAAGGAACCGAAAAGCGGCAGCGGTTGAGAAGTGATGGGCCGGTTCCCTGGACGCCGGTATCGGTATCCGATCGAACACTGCGGTATGGTACTCACACGGGCTGGTGCTCGTGTTGGTATCATGTCTTGAGGAGTCTGCATGGCTGGCGTTGACCGTGAAAAGTTGGAAAGTGCGTTGCGCGAGGTGATCGACCCCGAGGTCGGCGTCAATATCTACGACCTCGGGCTCATCTATGACGTGCTGGCGAGTGAGGAAGGCGATCTGCAGGTCCGCATGACCATGACCACGCCCGCCTGTCCCGTGAGTGCGATGCTGGCGGATCAGGTACGCGAGGCACTTCTGAAACTGCCCCAGGTGCGGGACGTCGAGGTCGAACTGGTCTGGGACCCGCCCTGGTCACCGGAACGCATGAGCGAGTCGGCACGGCGGCAACTCGGATGGTGATCCTCTGTATTTGCCCCGGCAGCGGGGGCTGCAAGGGCCCTTGACGGTTTTCGGCTTTTTGAACCGATGTCGGCGCTCTGGTAAGTGTCTGGTCGTGTATCCGGGCGATGTCACCAGCGGATCCGGCATCAAATACACCCTTTGCCCCATCATGTCGCCAAACGCTGCCCCTGTTGTCAGGCCTCGCACATCCGATCGGGAACAGCTTCAGCCACCGCGACAGGGAATACGGCCCGATTGGGCAGCGGCTTTTCGGTAAAGCTGCCTACTACATCAGCAGGTTACCCACGTTAACCATAAGGCTTTTAGCCCCTCAAGGCACTCCTTGACACTCTCTCCCGCTTCCCGGATAACAGGGTCCAGAAGCTGTCACGCTGCATTCGGCACGTCGTATCGGGGCGGGGCGTGAATCACGGACGGCAAGGAGATGAGATACTCGACATGGCACTTCTCGACAATCCGGCACACGCCCCGCCCACAAGGATGGACTGGATGACCGTGTTCGATGCGGTCGCGGATGCGGTTTTTGTCCATGACCGCAATTACCGGGTCGTCTACGCCAATCCCGCCTATTGCAAACGCTCCCGTCTGGACGCCGAGGCGTGCCTGGGCCGGCCCTACTGGGAGGTATTTCCGTTGCGGGAAGGGCCCCTGCCCGGCTGTCGGCAGGCTATTGAACAGGGCGGCGTGGAGGCAAGCGAGGACGAATTCACCGACAGCGCGGGCAACGTCTTTCTCTCCCGTGGCTACCCGGTCCACTGCGGTGAAGGCAGCTACGCCGTCCATATTCTGGTCGATGTCACGGCAGCGCGGCGGGAGCAGAGTCGCCTGCGTCAACTCCGTCAGGCGCTTCACGAGGGCCGCGAGGCGTTCATCACCATCGATGCCATGTACCGCATCAACTACGTCAATCCGGCCTTTGAGGCCCTGTTGGGTTATCGCGCCGATGAACTTCGGGGCCGCACGCTGGAACTGCTCTCGCCGGAGGGTGCGGCAGATGAAATCCAGGCACTTCTGGAGAGTCCGACGAACTGGGAGGGGGAGACGCTGCGCCGCCACAAGGACGGCACGCTGATCCCGGTCTATCTGTGCCTGTCTGCTGTGCGCGATGAGGATGGCAACCAGGATGGCTGGGTGGCGAGCCTGCGCGACTTGCGCGGCGAAAAGGCGGCTCAGGCCGAGCTGGCACGCCAGGCCGGGGAGATGGCAGAACGGCTCAAGGAGCTGAACTGCCTGTACGCGGTCGCCAACCTGACTGCCCCCGGCGACCTGCCGCTGGAGGATCTGTTCGGAGAGATCGTCTCCCGGCTGCGCGCCGCCCACCAATACCCGGACATTACCGAGGCGCGCATTCGCTTTGAGGGGCGCGACTACGCCTCTACGGGGTTTGTCGAGACGTCCTGGCTTCGGCGCGCCCCCCTCCGGCTGGACGGCGCAACGGTTGGCGATATCGAGGTCGTCTACCGGGAGGCGCGGCCCCCCGCCGATCACGGACCTTTCCTGCGTGAGGAGAAGAGACTGCTGGAAGCGGTAGCCGACCAGCTCTCGGCGGCACTCGCCGATCGGCGCAGCCGCGCCGCTCTGGCGGAGCGGGAGGCATTCTACCACTCTATCCTCGAGGATATGCCGGGCATGGTCTGCCGCTGGCGTGCCGACGGCACGATCACCTACGTCAGCGAAAGTTTTTGCCGCTACTCTGGCAAGACACGGGATGAACTGGTCGGTCGCAGCTTCCTGCCGCTGATCCCGGCGGAAGATCGCGAAGAGTTGGCTCAGCGGCTGCGTTCGCTGACGCCGGACAACCCCACCATGAACGTCGAGAACCGGGTGTTCGATGCCAAGGGCGCAATACGCTGGCAGCGCTGGACCAACCGCGCCCTGTTCGATGCCGAGGGCAGGCTGCTGGAGTACCAGGGCGTCGGTGAGGATATCACTGACGAGCGAGAGGCTGCCGAACAGGTCGAGAGCTTCGCCCGCTTTCCGAAGGAGAATCCCTACCCGATTGCGCGGGTCGCCGCCGACGGCACCCTGCTGCTGGCCAACCCCGCGACCGACCCGCTGCTGGAGGCCGCCGGCGTACGGGGCGGCGCTCCGGTGCCGCCCGAGTGGCAGGCCGCGGTGCGCGAGGCGCTCGTCCGGGGGCAGCCGCAGCGGTTCGAGCAGACCTCCGGGGAGGTCTGCTTTTTGTTCGTTGTGACGCCCATCGCCGAGGCGGGATACGCCAACCTCTACGGCACCGACGTCACGGAACTGCGTCGCCAGGAGGAGCGGCTGCAGCGTCGCGTCGCCCTGGAGACCACGCTGGCCTCCGCCTCGCGGGATTTCGTGGAGAACCCGGGCGAGGCGCTCGACGGCGCCATCGAGCGGACCCTTGCCGCCGTGGGCGAATTGGCTGGGGGCGACCGCAGCTACCTGTTCCTGTTCGAGCGCGATGGCGAACGGATGAGCAACACCCACGAGTGGTGCAATGCCGGGATTACGCCGCTACGCGAGAACTTCCAGCACCTGCCCACGGCACCGTTCGAGTGGTCCCTGGGCGAACTGCGGGCCCACGGGCGCTTCCATATCGGCGATGTGGCCGGCCTGCCCGATGGCCCGGAGCGCGACACGCTACGGGCGCAGGACGTTCAGTCCCTGGCGTTGGTGTCGGTCATGGCCGGCGGGGAGATGGTGGGGTTCATCGGCTTCGACGCGGTACGCCGTAAGACGACCTGGCACACCGAGGACCTGCGCCTGCTGCAACTAGTCGCCGACCTGGTGAGCAGTGCCCTGGCGCGCCGGGGAATGGAGGCCTCCCTGCAGCGTGCCAATCGCGCCCTACGTACCTTGAGCGCCTGCAACGAGGCGCTGATCCATGCCGAAGATGAACAGGGGCTGCTGCGGAGGGTCTGCGAGCAGGTGGTGGAGGTGGGCGGGTACCGCATGGCCTGGATCGGCTATGCCGAGAACGACGAACAGAAGAACGTGCCCCCGCGGGCCCACGCCGGATTTGAGGCGGGATACCTGGATACCGTCAAGGTGACCTGGAGCGACGAGCCGAGCGGCCGCGGTCCCGCCGGTCGCGCCATCGTCACGGGCGAGCCGAAGGTGGTCCGCTTCGCCGGCAGTGACCCCCGCTTCGCCCCCTGGCGGGTGGAGGCGCTGAAGCGGGGCTACCGCTCGGTGGCCGGCCTGCCGCTCTCGGGGGGCGGCGAGAACTTCGGGGCCTTGCTCATCTATGCCGGCGAGCCCGATGCCTTCGACGAGGCGGAGATGGAGCTGCTGCGGGACCTGGCCGGCGACCTGGCCTTCGGGATCGTCTCGCTGCGGGCCCGCGCCGAGCGCGAGCAGGCGGCAGCCGACCTGGTGCGCGGCGAGGAGCGCCTGCTCCGGCTGGTCGACACTAACCCCAATGCCGTACTGGTGGTCGACCGGGAGGGCGGGGTCCGTTTCGCCAATCCCGCTGCCGAGGCGCTGTTCGATCGCCGCCTGGTCGACAACGCCTTCGGGTTACCGCTAGCGGCCGAGGAGCGCACCGAGGTGTACGTGACGCGGCCCGGCAAACCCGCCGTCGTCGCCGAGATGCACGCGGTGGAGCTGGAGTGGCTGGGTGACCCCTGCTGGCTGGTGACGCTCTACGACGTGACCGAGCTGCGACATCAGGAGGTGCGCCTGCTGCGTCTCAACCGTACCCAATCGGTGCTCAGCGAGTGCAACCAGGCCCTGGTGCGTGCGGCAAGCGAGCAGGAGCTGCTGGAGGCCTTTTGTGGCCGTCTGGCGGACATCGGCGGTTACCGCCTGGCCTGGGTCGGCTATCGGCAGGAGGATGCCGACAGGAGCGTCGAGCCGATCGCCCGCGCCGGGGCGGCGCAGGCCTATCTGGAGGGGCTGCGGGTCGGTTGGGGCGATGACGAGCGGGGGAGCGGGCCGACCGGGGTCGCCATCCGCACCGGCGAGCCTGCCATCTGCCGGGACAGTCTGGATGAGCCCGGATTCCGACCCTGGCGTGAGGCGGCCCGCGAGCATAATCTGCGTTCGGCCATCGCTTTGCCGCTGCGCATCGACGGCGAGGTTATCGGCGCCCTCCAAATCTACGCCGACCTGCCCGACGCCTTCGATACGGAGGAGCAGAGCCTGCTGGCCGAGCTGGCCGACGACCTGGCCTTCGGGATCCACGGCCAGCGCACGCGGCGGGCGCGGGAGCAGGCGGAGGCGGTGCTGCAGGTGCGTAACCGCGCGGTTGAGTCGGCCCATGACGGCATTATGGTCACTGCCGTAGACCGCGGTGTCGTCTACGTCAATCCCGCCTTTACCCAGATCACCGGCTATAGCCAGGAAGAGATGATAGGTCGCGATCCGGGCCTGTTGGCCGGGGATGACCGCGACCAACCGGGGATACACGCCCTCAACAGTGCCTTGAAGCGGGGCAAGGAGGCTGCCGTGCTGCTGCGCAACTACCGTAGCGATGGCTCCCTGTTCTGGAACGAACTGCACGTCTCCCCGGTGGTGGACGCCGACGGCACAGTAGGTCACTACGTCGGCATCATCAACGATGTGACCGATCGAAAGCGCTACGAAGAGCAGCTGGAGTATCAGGCCAACTTCGACCTGCTGACCGGCCTTCCCAACCGCAACCTGATGCAGGATCGGCTCGCCCAGGCCCTGGCCCATGCCCGGCGTCACGACTGCCTTGCGGCGCTCCTGTTCCTCGATATCGACCGCTTCAAACTGGTCAACGATACCCTCGGGCACGATCGCGGCGACGAGCTGCTGCAGGGGGTGGCCAAGCGGCTGGAAGCGGTGCTGCACAGCAGCGACACCGTGGCCCGCTACGGCGGCGACGAATTCGTGGTGATCCTCCCCGATATCGGCCGGCCCGAGGATGTGGCTCAGGTGGCCGAGCGGCTGCTGCACGTCCTCTCCGAACCCATACTCATGGAGGGGCATGAATTCCAGGCCACCGCCAGCATCGGCGCCAGTCTCTATCCGCGGGACGGAAGGGACGGCGGGACCCTGCTGAAAAACGCCGATTCGGCCATGTACCAGGCCAAGGAGATGGGGCGCAACAACTTCCAGTTCTTTACCGCCGAGCTGAATAGTCGGCTGCTGCAGCGCATGGGTCTGGAGAGCGGACTGCGGCGCGCCATCGAACGGGAGGAGTTGACGCTGCACTACCAGCCCCAGCTCGATCTGCATACCGGAGCCGTGGTGGGGGTCGAGGCCCTGCTGCGTTGGCATCACCCGGAACTCGGCATGGTTTCACCGGCGGATTTCATCCCATTGGCGGAGGAGACCGGACTCATCATTCCTATCGGCGAATGGGTGCTCAGGAGTGCCTGCCGGCAGGCGGTGCAGTGGAGGCAGGCCGGTATGCCGCCGTTGACCGTGGCGGTGAATATCTCGGCGCGACAGATGGTGCGCGGCGACCTGGTGGAGACGGTCACCGCGATCATCGAGGAGACCGGTCTGGAGCCGGCCGTCCTGGAGATCGAGTTGACCGAGAGCGCCATGATGGAGCGCCCCGAGGAGATGGCGGCGATGCTCCAGCGCCTGAAGGGGATAGGGGTGCAGCTGGCGCTGGATGACTTCGGCACCGGTTTCTCGAGTCTCAGCTATCTGCACCGCTTTCCCTTCGACAAGGTCAAAATCGACAAGGCCTTTGTCCACGATATCACCGTCAATCCCCACAACGCCGCCATCGTTCTCTCGATCCTCTCCCTGGCCAAGGGGCTCGGACTGACGGTGATCGCCGAGGGGGTCGAGAACGAGGCGCAGCTGCGTTATCTGCGCTACCGCGGATGCAGCCAGATGCAGGGCTTCCTCTACAGCCGCCCGCTGCCCCCGGGCGAGGCCGCCGACCTGGTGCGGGAGGGTGGACTCGACCTGGCGGCCCTCGACGAGGAGGAGCTGCCGACCCTGCTCGCGGTGGACGATGAGCCCGACATCACCCGCGCCCTGCGGCGCCTGCTGCGCCGCCAGGGTTATCGGGTGCTGACCGCCACTACCCCCGAGGAGGCCTTCGAGTTGATGGCCATGCACCGGGTCCAGGTGCTCCTGTGCGATCAAGGCATGCCGGAGATGAAGGGGACCGAACTGCTGAGCCGGGTCAAGCGGCTCTATCCGCACACCATCCGCATGATCCTGAGCGACTACATCGAACTGAACGTGATCACCGAGGCGGTGAACCGGGGCTGGGTGTACAAGTTCCTCACCAAGCCGTGGAACGATGAGGAGTTGAAGGCGGAGATCCGCGGCGCCTTCGTCGAATATGAACACAACCGGATGGCGGCCGACACCTGAGGCATGAGACGCGGCTCTGGCTACGCGGGATAAAACCGGTGACAATGAACTATGAACGATCAAGAGAACACCGAGACGAAAATCGCGCACCGGGGGAATCTGCCGCGCATGGAGACCGGCATCGCCGGGCTCGACCGTGCCCTCGAAGGGGGACTCCCCGCCGGGCGCGTCGTGCTAATCAGCGGTGAGAGCGGCACCGGCAAGACGGTATTCGTCAACGAGTTCATCTATCGCGGCATCAGCCGCTACGGGCAACCGGGGGTCTTCGTTACCTTCGAGGAGCCGCCGGCCGAAATTGCGGCCAACGTCCGGGGCTTCGGCTGGGACTATGGCCGGCTCGTGGATGAGGGCCGTCTCGCCTTCGTCGATGCGGGTATGGGGGACCGGACGCTCTCCGTCGAGCTCGACCAGCACTACGATCTCGCCCCCGTCATCGCGCGTATTCGCGCGGCCGTGGAGCGCATCGGCGCCAAGCGGGTGGCCGTCGACAGCATGGGCAATCTGTTCGGGCGTCTGGGCAGCAGCTGCGCCATTCGCAACCTCTTCCACAACCTTTGCCTGGAACTCAAGGCGCTCGGCGTCACCACCCTGATTACGGCGGAGCGCGGCGACGGGAAGCGCCAAACGCGCTTTGGGGTGGAGGAGTATGTGGCCGATGGGGTGATCGACCTCTCCATGGCGCCCGGCCAGCAGGAGACACTGCGCAAGATCGTGGTCCGAAAGCTTCGCGGTACGCATTACCGCAGCGGCAATATACAGTACACCATCGGCGCCGACGGTATCACTGTGTTCGCGAAGATACCCGTCGACCGCTCCTTCACCGCGACCCGGGCGGACGTGCGCAAGCGCTTCGAGATCCCCGGCTTCGACTCGCTTCTGGACGGCGGCCTGCCCGAGGGGCACATCGCCCTCATCAGCGGCAATACCGGTACCGGCAAGACCTCCTTCGCACTGCACTTCGTCAAGGCCGGGATCGACGCCGGGGAGCCCTGTGTCTACGTGGCCCTGGAGGAGCCCAGCGCTCAGCTCCGTCGCACCGGCGAGTCCTATGGCTGGGATATGATGGCATTGGAGCGCAGCGGCTTGCTCACCTTTATCGATATCCCGCTTATCGACATCGTCCCCGACCAGGTGCTCTACGGCATTGCCGAGGCGGTGGAGGCCACCGGCGCGAGGCGCATCGTCCTCGACTCGATCTCCAGTCTCGAGTCCGCCACGCTGAGCAGCGAACAGGTGCGCCAGTTCATGGTGCAGCTCAACGAGTTCTGCAAGAGCCGCAGTGTGACCTGCGTGGCCCCTTACCTCAATCCCGATGTGTTCGGCGCCACCCAGGGACAGCTGCTCGGGCAGACGGCGACCTCCGACATGCGCCTCAGTTCGGTGGTGGACGCCGTGGTCCTGCTGCGCTACGTCGAGCGGGGTCAGAGGGTGAAGCGGCTGGTCCATGTGTTGAAACTGCGCGGCAGCAATCACGATAACGCCATCTACATGTACCGGCTCAGCGATGGCGGTGTGATCATCGGCGAGCAGTACGAGGTCTAGATGTAGGTCGGGCTTCAGCCCGACGCCTATCGGTGTTCGGCTTGGCCGCGTTTCGGCCTGAAAGCCGACCTACGGGGGACGGGGGACCGGGCCGGGTGGATGGGAACGGCGAACAGCCAGGCCGAAACAGACGATATACAGGAAAGCCGGAATGGTAGAACTGAAGCTCAGACTGTTCGTGCTCGGCCAGACGCCCCCTTCGCGGCGGGCCGTCGCCGTGGTCGAGCGGCTCTGCCGTGAACACGCCGGCGAGTGTCGGCTCGAGGTCACCGACATGGCGGTCGAACCGGAGGCGGCGGAGCGCTACAACGTCCTGGCCACACCCACCCTGCTGCGCGAGGAGCCCCCACCGGTCAAGCGCATCATCGGTAATCTGTCCGACCGCGAACGGCTCATGGAGGCTTTGGATATCGAACCGGGCGAGTGAGCGTTCGCCCTCCTCCCCCTCATCGAGGCACCTCATACCCACACCCGGGCGGGGATTCCGAAAGGGTATCCAGCCGGTGTGTGGGTCGGGCTTCAGCACGATGCTAAGCCGGTGCCCGGTTCGCCCCCGTGTCGGCCTGAAGGCCGACCTATGAAGGGGGTCCCGGTTGCCCGGAAGGTGCCGTTACCGCTACCGTGGCAGACCGGAACCGGAGGAGCGGATGAGCGATATCGAGCGTGAAACACTGGAGGGGGCCTTGCCGGCGTCATCGCCCGGAGGTCAACGTCAATGTCTACGACCCCGGGCTCATCTACGAGGTGTTGGCCAGCGACCGGGGCGACCTCAAGGTGCGCATGACCACGTCCGCCTGTCCGGATCGCTGCTGGCGGACCAGGTGCACGATGCACTTCGGGGTTCTGCCCGAGGTGAGGGAGGTCGAGGTGGAGCTGGTCTGGGTCCCGCCCTGGTCGCCGGAGCGGATGAGCGAGGTGGCTCGCCAACAGCTGGGTTGGTGAGCCGGTGATCGCACGCGACCTGCCGCCCGTCGCGCGGCTGCCCCTTCTGGTGCTCGGCTTTCTCTCCCTGGCGTTTGGCGTCATCGCCGGCCTGGTGCGGCTCGGCTGGCCCCTGCCGCTGCCCTCACCGGAGCTGTTGGGCCTGCACGGGCCGCTGATGGTCTCGGGTTTCTTCGGCACGGTAATCGGGCTGGAGCGGGCGGTGGCGCTTGCCTCCCGCTGGGCCTACGGCGGCCCGGCACTGACCGGCGCGGGTGGATTGGCCCTGATCGCCGGTGCCCCGATGGGCGTGGCCAGCTCGCTGCTGAGCGCCGGCAGCCTCGTCCTGGTGGCCGCCTCCTGGGTGGTCGTCAGGCGCCAGCGTGCCCTGTTCACGCTTACCCTGGCGGCGGGCGCCGCGGTCTGGTCGGTGGGTAACCTGCTCTGGCTCGCCGGGGCACCGGTGGCCGATGTGCTCCCCTGGTGGGCCGGGTTTCTGGTTCTGACCATCGCTGGTGAGCGCCTGGAACTGAGTCGCTTCCGTCCTGCTTCGGCCCCGGCCAGGTGGGTGTTCGCCGCCGTGGCCCTGCTGTTGCTGGCCGGTATCGGCACCTCTTCCTTCAGCGGGGCGGGGAGAATGGTGCTGGCTGCCTCGCTACTGCTGCTTGCACTCTGGCTCGGTCGTTATGACGTGGCACTCTATACCGTGCGGGGCTCGGGACTGCCCCGCTTTACCGCCGTATGTCTGCTCTCCGGTTATGTATGGCTGGCCGTCGGCGCCGTCGTCGGGCTGTCGAGCGGCGGCCTGTTTTTTGGCTACGGCTATGACACGACGCTGCACAGCGTATTTCTCGGCTTTGTGTTCGCTATGGTCTTCGGCCATGCCCCGATCATTTTTCCTGCCGTAACGCGGTTCAATATCCCCTATCACCCGGTGTTCTACCTGCATCTGGTCCTCCTCCACGCCACACTCGGACTACGGGTTGCCGGCGACCTCGGTGGCTGGATGGAATTGCGCCGGATCGGTGGTCTCGGCAATGCCCTGGTGTTGCTGTTGTTTGTGGCCAACACGGTGGCGGCCGTGATCAAGGGGCGACGGGCGGCAAGCTGATATTGCGGCAGCGAGTCTCGGTAATGCGAAGGGCGGCAAACGTGGCCATTGCGGCGAAACCGGCCGAGGCGGCGAGACCGTAGCGATAGCTTTGCAGATCATAGACACGGACGCCTTCCAGCAGCGTGCCGTCCCAGCCCGCGTCGATAAGAGCGCCGAAAAGCGGCTGCATGATCGCCGCCCCCAGAAACAGCCCGGTATTGACTACGGCAATGGCCATGCCGGCATTGGCCGGCCGGACCACCTCCTTGGCAGCGGCATAGGTGACCACAAAGCCCCCGGCCGAGAGGCCGAGGAGGGTATACAGCAGGAACCCGGAGAATCCCGGTCCCCACGGCAACAGCATCAGCCCCAGCCAGACGGCGCAGGAGAGCACACCGGCACCGAGGATCACCGGCCGGCGCCGGCCAATCCGATCGGAAAGGCCGCCCATCAGGAATGAGCCCCCGGCGAAGCCGGCCAGTGCTGCGGTGGTATAGAGCGAGGCATCACTCCCCGAGAGGTCGAATACATCCCGCATCAGGGGCAATCCCCAGAGTCCGGCGAACGCAAACAGGCTGCCGGTGATGCCGAAATTGACCCAAAAGCCCGGCCATACCGCCCTGTTGCCCAGTACCGCCCGCAACTCGTGCCACCAGTGCCGCTCCCGTGGGGGCTCCTCCGCTTCCCCTGCCATTGCCCGCACCGAGGGAAAACCGGCATCCTGCGGCCGATTGCGTACAATCCACCAGCTTAGCAGGGCGAGAAGGATGGAGATGAAGCCGGCCGTAACAAACACGCTGCGCCACGAGTACTGCAGCAGCAGCACCGCAAGCGGGCCGGCGGCCAGGATTGAACCCACATTGCCCAGGAGCAGGGTAAGGCCGCTGACCAGACCGTAGCGCTGTTCGCTGAACCAGACGGTATTCCACTTCATCAGCCCCACGAACACCACCGAGACACCCAGCCCGACGAAGAACCGGCCGATCGAAGCGGTCATGAAATCGGGGGCCAGGCCGAACAGCAGGGAGCCGCCGCCCGCCACTAGTGCTCCGATGGTGACGCTCAGACGCGGTCCAAGGGTGTCGGCCAGGACCCCCGACGGCACCTGCATGGCGGTATAGATGTAGTAGTACATCGCGGCCAGGGAGCCGAGCGCTGCCCCACTGGTGCCGAAGGTCTGCATCAGGTCGGCGGAGACCGCGCCGGGCGCCATGCGGTGGAAGTAGACCATCATGTAGGAGGCCACCAGCAGGCCGAAGATGGTCCAGCGGATACGTTGAAAGCGGCGGTGAGAGTCGGGGCTCATGGTGGATTCAGCAATGGATTCGGTTGCATACGATAACCCGTTCCACCACCAATCAGAACCACAGGCTCAGGGCCAGGCCGCCTCTCCAGCTCCGCTTGGGGCAGCCGTCCTTACCGCAAACATTGGCGCGGCGGGATCTGCATGCGATGATATCTTTCTGGATCCCACTCAACGGTTTGTTCTTCCATGCGCTGGATACCGCTTCTGTTGCTGCTTGTCCTCACCGGCTGCGCCACGACGCCGCCCAGCAATATGGATAACAGCTGTGAAATCTTTCGGGAGAAGAATGGCTGGTATGACGTGACCCGGGATGTCTACGAGCGCTGGGGCGTCCCTCCCCATGTCCAGTTGGCGATCATCCATCAGGAGTCACGCTTTCAATACGATGCCAAGCCGCCCCGGCGCAAGCTCCTGTGGGTGATCCCCTGGTTCCGCAAATCCTCGGCCTATGGCTTCGCTCAGGTGAAGGACTCGACGTGGGACTGGTACCGGGAGAAGACCGGAAAGCGCTGGGCCAGCCGGGATGATTTCGAGGATGCCGTGGATTTCATCGGTTGGTACGGCAACATGACCTACAAGACCCTGGGTATCTCCAAGTGGGACACCTACAAGCAGTATCTTGCCTATCACGAAGGCCACGGCGGCTATCGGCGCGGCACCTACCAAAGCAAGCCGTGGTTGATCAAGGTCGCCGGCCGGGTCAAGGCCCGCGCCAGCCGCTATCACACCCAGCTCAGCGGCTGTAAGGACGAGCTGGAATCCTCCTGGCGTTTGTGGCCTTTCTGAAATGGGGCATCGGGGCCGTACTCACTTGAACGGTCGCGAATCCCGCCATGTCTGAAGGAAGAAGCGCTCCCCCGGTGAGGGAGCGCCTCGCGTGCGATTACGCTCCCATGTGATAGCGCTCGTCGCTGTGATCGCCACGGATGCGCTTGCTGGTGCCGCGGGTCCCGATGGCACCGCCCCAAATCCCCAGAACCAGTGATACGGCCAGTGTGACGATCAGCCACCAGGATGCTGCTGTTGCGACTCCCACGGCAGGTTCGGCTATCTGCTGCGCCTGTTGGCCGGGCTGCTGGAACAAGGGCATGGCCTGGTCCACAACCTGCTCCGCCCGCTGCTGTGAAAAGCCCATCTCACTGGTCATGACCTCGATGGCACCGGAACGGTCCTGCGCGGAGAGTCGGTCCCGCAGGGCGCCCATCGACTCCAGCGAAATATCTCCGCCTTCGGCTCCGCTGATGATTTGCTGCAGCTGCTCCGTTGCACCCGTTGCACCTGCGGCTTGACCGGCAGTCTGCAGTGTCTGGCCGAAAATATTCAGAGTGCCGCCGAGGATTCCGGCCACGGCCGTAGTGGCGAGATAGCCGGCAAACAGGACAGTCAGACCCCAGGCTACAAGGCCGTGAAGCGCACCGTCCATTTTGCGTCGCAGCCCGGACATCCGGCCGGCCACCCAGCCTCCGCTAAAGGCCGCGATAAGCATGCTGATGAAGCTCCAGACACCGGTCCACAGGGGGATACTGCCGACCGGTTCGGCGGCTGCCGGGTCCACTGCGGTCAAGCCCGTGGCAACACCGATAAGGGCAAGAAGCAGGTATATAGAGAGACCGGCGACCGTCCCGGCGAAGACTGCTCCCCAGCTGACGGCGCCGACGATGGGGCGGCGTGCCGCCATGCGTTCAACGTCATAGGCTTGCGTGACCATGAGATTGCCTCCTTGCATCAATGTTTGTCCGGCGGTTTCAATGGCCTGTGCCGGACACGTTCCCGAATAAGGTTAAGGGTTATGCCAAATCTCGGAGATTGCCAGTTTTTCTCATCTTTAGAAGGACTGTTTCCGTATTATCGTGTTATCTCAGCGGCCGTAAGGATGAACCGGACTCCCTGGACTGCTGGCCGTTCGGAACGGCTCGTGGGCTACACTTTAAACCCACACGACCCGTGAGCTTTTGCACGGAACACCTACGGAGTTTGCACGGAATCGAACCCGCCAGTGAGTGATGTGAGCTGGAAGAAATCGATCTGCGGAATCTGTCCCTCCGGCTGCTGGATCGAGGCGCGAACGGAAGGCGGGCAGCTGATGGAGGTGCGGGCGGACCCGGACCATCCCCTGGGCGCGATGTGCCGGCGCGGGCGGCATGCACCGGAGATTGTCCATTCCGAACACCGCTTGCGTACCCCTCTCAGGCGAACCGGGGCCAAGGGCGAATTCGCCTTCGAACCTATTAGCTGGGAGGAGGCGTACGAGCTGATCGCCGAACGCCTGCAAACGCTCAAGGAGGAATCCGGTCCCGAGGCGGTGGGTGTCTACACTGGCCGCGGTGCCTTCGAGCTCTCACTCTGCGACCTGTATCAGCCCAAGGGGGTGGCGATCTCCTCCGCCTCCAGCGTCCTGTTCCCGTTCGGTTCACCGAATACCTTCGGCGTCGGCGCATTGTGCTACGTGGCCTTTGCCATGATTGCGCCCCACACGACTTTGGGCCGTTACTACCACAACCTGTTCAGCGACATCGAACACGCCGGTGCGGTGCTGGTCTGGGGCGCCAACCCGGCCACCGATTCGCCGCCCCGTGACCTGCAGCGACTGGAGGCGGCGGCCGCCCGTGGCGCCCGCATCGTGGTGATCGACCCGCGTCGTACCGAAACGGCCGAGCGCACCGGTGCCGAGTGGGTGCCGATCCGTCCGGGCACCGACGGCGCCCTGGCGCTGGGCCTGATCCAGGTGCTGCTGGAGGAGGACCGCTACGACGAGCCCTTCGCCGAACAGTGGTGCCACGGCTTCGATGACCTGGCCCGCTATGTCCAGCACTTTCATCCGGAGGTGGTGGCCGTGATCACCGGCGTGCCGGCGGAGAAAGTGCGTGAACTGGCCCGGCTGGTGGCGGAGAGCAACGGCTGCTGTCCGGTGATGTACACCGGTCTTGAATACTCCAATACCGGGGTGCAGGCGGTGCGGGCGGTGTTGACGCTGTTCGCCCTGGCGGGCCAGCTCGATGTGCCGGGCGGCATCGGCCTGACCATGGCCGGTGGGCAATTTCCCATCAACCGCAGCTGCAACCAGCCAAACCCGGATACCTCGCGCGCCATCGCCCGTGACCGCCTGCCCCTCTACACCCACTACCGTGAAGAGTCGCATCCGCTTGGCCTGGTGGACGCAGTGCTTAAGGGCGAGCCTTATCCCCTGCGGGGGCTTATCGTGCAGGGCGCCTCCCTGCTCACCTCCTGGCCGCAGACTCCCATCTGGCGCGAAACCCTGGCGGGTCTGGATTTTCTGGTCTGTATCGACCGTCAGCGCACCGCCGACATGGATTATGCCGATGTGGTGTTGCCGGCCACCACCATGTTCGAGATCGACTCCTACATGACCTACGGCCCCGTTTTTCGCCTGCGTGAGAAGTTGATCGAGCCGGTCGGCGAGGCGCGTGGTGACTACCGCATCATGGCGGACCTCGCCCAACGGCTGGGTTACGGCCACCTGTTTCCGCAGGAGGGCGAAGAGGTGCAGCGCTTCGTGCTGGAGGGGTCCGGCTTCACGCTGGAGCAGGTGCGGGAGGCGGGTGGCTGGGTGCGCCGGGAGACGCCCATGATGGAGTACCGTAAGTGGGAAAAGGGAGTGTTGCGTGCAGATGGACAGCCAGGGTTCGATACGCCGACGGGCCGTTTCGAGATCGCCTCCACCCTGCTCGAGGACTTTGGCTATGAGCCGCTGCCCAGGTACACCGAGGTGCGCGAGGGACCGCTGGGCAGCCCGGAGCTCCTGGAGGCATTTCCCCTGGTGTTCAACTCCGGCGCCCGCCCCGACACCGACTTCCGCTCCCAGCATCACGGTATTCCTGGCCTTGTGAAGGCGCAGCCGGAACCGGTGGTGGAGCTGCATTCGCAGGATGCCGGCCGGCACGGTATCGGTGACGGGGATCTGGTCGAGGTGGCGACCCCGCGCGGGGCCGTGCCGTTTCGCGCCCGGGTGGGTGAGAACATCATGCCCGGCACAGTCGAATGCAACATGGGCGGCGGCACCCCGGTCGGACCGCCGGCCTGGCAGGCATGGAACGTCAACGAGTTGACCGACATCGACAATTACGACCCCATCTCCGGCTTCCCGGTCTACAAGGCGCTACTGTGCCGGATACGTCGGCTGGAACCGGGCACGCCGCGTCCCCGGCCGCGCAGAAGGGTGGCGGGCGGCCGGCACCGGCAGACCCCGCCCGGACGGGAGCGGGTCTATCTGGACAACAATGCCACCACCGCCGTTGCTCCGGCTGTGCGGGAGGCGATGCTTCCCTGGCTGGGGGTCCAGTGGGGCAATCCATCCAGCCTTCACCGCGACGGACGCATGGCCCATGAGGCGGTGGAAAGTGCCCGCCGGGAATTGGCAGCCCTCATCGGTGCACGGCCGCGGCGACTGGTCTTTACCGGCGGCGGCTCCGAGGCCAACAACCTCGCCATCAAGGGGATCGCCTTCAGCGCCGCCACGGGCGCCCACCTGATCACCTCGCGGGTCGAGCACCCGGCGGTGCTCAAGACCTGCCATTTTCTGGAGCGGATGGGCTGGCGCGTGAGCTATCTGCCGGTGGATAACGAGGGTCGGGTACGGCCGGAGGTGCTGCGCCGGGCGATCACCGGCGAGACCGCGCTGGTCTCGATCATGCTCGCCAACAATGAGGTCGGCACGATTCAGCCAATTGCCGAGCTGGCGGCCATGGCCCGTGAGCACGGCGTCCCGTTTCACACCGACGCGGTGCAGGCGGTCGGCAAGAGTCCGGTCGATGTGGAGGCTCTGGGTGTCGATCTGCTGAGTCTCTCCGCCCACAAGTTTCATGGACCCAAAGGCGTGGGTGCCCTCTACGTGCGCAAGGGTCTGGAGCTGGAGGCGCTGGTCCATGGCGGTGGCCAGGAGGGCGGACTGCGGGCCGGGACCGAGAATGTGGCCGGGATCGCCGGCCTCGGCCGGGCGGCGGTATTGGCTGGCGAGTGGCTCGGGCAGTGCGGGGTGATGCAGGAGCGGCGTGACCGGTTGGAGGCGGGACTGATGCGGCTGGTGCCCGGTGCCACCCGTAATGGATCGGCCGCGATGCGTCTGCCGAACACCCTCAACCTGACGCTGCCCGGGCTGCGGGGCGAATCGCTGGTGATTGCGCTCGACCAGCACGGTATCGCCTGCTCCTCCGGCTCCGCATGCAAGTCCGGCTCCCCGGAACCGACGCACGTACTCAAGGCCATGGGCCTCTCGGATGAGGCGGCTCACTGCTCGCTTCGGCTCTCCCTGTCCCATCATACCGACGATGAGGCGATCGGGCATACGCTGGATGTGATGCAGCGGGTCCTCACGGAACGCAGCACCAGCGTGCGCTTCATCGGTTGCAAATGACCCTTTTCGCCATAGGCAATCGCATCGGGTACTCTTTTACCTGCCGGCCTGTCCCGCAGGCGAATGCCCGCCCCTAACTCGGGGATGGACAGGCCGGGACAATTTTCCGGCACCTTCTCCTTGGCCAGGGTGAAATACGATATGATCTCCGCACTCGAAGCGCTCGAACGTCTCAAAGCCGGCAACGGGCGTTATGTCTCCAACGTCATGAGTCTAGAGGCACTGACCAGCCACGGTCGTCGGGCCGAATTCGTTGCCGAGCAGAAACCGATTGCCGTGATCCTCGGCTGCTCCGATTCCCGGGTGCCCGCCGAGATCATCTTCGACCAGGGTCTGGGCGAACTTTTCGTCATCCGTGTGGCCGGCAATATCGTTGCACCTTCGCAGGTGGGTAGTGTGGAATTCGCCGCCGCCCAGTTCGGTACACCGCTGGTGGTGGTCCTCGGCCACTCGTACTGCGGCGCCATTGGCGCGACCATTGACCAACTGATCGGCCGGGGCTCCAGCCCCTCACGCAATATCCGCTCCATCGTCAATCGCATCAGTCCATCGATAGCGGGACTGGTGGAAACCGATCTGCGATACGACCGTGAGGGGCTGATGGAGGAAGCGGTCCGCGCCAATGTGCGAGCCTCTGCCAATCACCTGCGCCACGGCTCCGAACTTCTGGAGCAACTGATCGGCGAGGGCACGCTCGTGGTGGTTGGTGCCGAATACTGTCTCGATAGCGGGAGGGTGGATTTCTTCGACGTGCAGGAATCGGCCTGAACCATAGCAAATCGGGTGTTAGGGCAAGCGGTCGCCCGTCCCGGATTCCAGTGTCTCCGGGACATACCGGTAGAGAGTCCATGCGGCCCCCAGCAGCAGGGCAGCGGCCACCAGGAACGGCAGCCGAAAGGAGATAATGGCCAGGACGCCGGCCAGCATCGGCCCGGTGGCGATTCCCAACCCAAACCCCATTGTGGCCAGAGCCATTTGCCGGCCGGTATTTCCGTCGGTACTCACGTCTGCTGCGAGGGCGAATGCCGGTGCGGCAATGCCGGCCGACCCGATTCCCTGAATGGCCCGCAACCCGAGTAGCTGGGTCGTGGTCTGGACCTCGCCAATCAGGGCGGTGGCCGGCGCCATGATCATCAGTCCGGATATAATCACCGTTTTCCGGCCGAAGCGGTCCGAGAGTCGACCGAAAGGCACCTGCAGCAACAGCCGGGTCAGGATCAGCACACTGAATGCGGCGCCAAACGCGAAGGCCCCCTGCTCGAGGCGCTCATTGAACTCCTGTTCCAGGGGGGTCATCACCGAAAAGGCGCTGGCCATGGCGAATACCGCCAACGCTGCCCCCAGAATACCGGGGGACAGTAGCGTGCGATCGAACACGCGAAAGGTCCGGCGCACCTCCGTGGTGCCGCGGCTGGGTCCATCCTTGATCCAGAGCTGTACCAGAAGGGTCGCAATGGCAATGAAGCCGGCGGCGGTATAGAAGACGGCATTGAAGCCCAGCGTGTCGTGCAGGGCTCCGCCAACGAGGGGACCGAGTCCGAAACCGATCAGCCGTGCCGTGGTATAGATCCCCATGGAGCCGCCGCGGGTGCTTTTTTCGGTGTTCGCCGCCAGCAGCGCCATGCCCGCCGGGATCGTAAGCGCCAGGCCGATCCCCTGAAAGACCCGCAGGAAAAGCAGTTCGCCGAACTGTCGGGCAAAGACAAAGCTGGCGATGGCGGCGCCTGCCAGCAACAGTCCGCCCAGGATGAAGGGCTTGCGACGGTCGGACCAGTCGACCCATGCACCGGCGAGGGGTTGCACCGCCGTGGTAATCAGCCCGTAAATGGAGATGAGAATGCCGGCCTGCAGGGCGTCCGGAAAAGGCAGCCAGGGGGCCGGCAGGCTTGCGACATAGAGCGGGATGACCACGAACAGCATGCTGTTGCCCAAGGCGTCGCCGAGTCTTGCCATCGCCAGGGCAAAAACGGTCCGATTGGCGCCGATATCAAATCCTGGATGATGGCGGTGTGGCGGCCGCTGCTCGGGATCCAAGGGTCATCACCTGCCGGCTTCTTCCTGCACGACCTGATGGGCACGCTCCAGCTCCGGGAGGGTGTGGTCCTCCACGCGCACGTCGACCTCCTCGGCGTAAGTCTTTCCGCACCGATGCAGCAGTGTCTTGACCAGCGCGTGTTTGGTGTCGGTCATGGTACTGTATGGGTTCGGTTGCTGTTTCCGTGTCCAACAGTCTAGTGGTAAAGCTACCCCGGTCCACGCACCGGGACCCTGTCCCAGAATAAACTTCTAGAATGTTAGGAAATCGACCCCCTGAGCAGGACTGGCATGTACCTCGATCATTTCGGCCTTGATGCAAAGCCGTTTTCCATTACCCCCGAACCGCGGTTTCTTCATTTGAGTGAACGCTACCGGGAGGCGCTTGCGCATCTTCTTTACGGGGCGGGCGAGGCGGGTGGCTTTTTACAGCTGACCGGGGAAGTGGGCACCGGCAAGACGATGATCTGCCGGGCCTTTCTGGCGCAGTTGCCCGAGGCGGTGGATGCGGCCCTGGTGCTCAACCCGAAGCTCACGGCACCGGAGTTGCTGTGCAACATCCTGGAAGAGCTGCGAATCCCGCTGCCCGATGAGCGGGACTCCACCAAGGCACTCATCGACCGGTTGAATGCCCATCTGCTGGATGCATACAGTCGTGGGCGTCGAACCGTACTGCTGATCGACGAGGCGCAGAACCTCAGCCCCGATGTTCTGGAGCAGGTGCGGCTGCTGACCAACCTGGAGACCGACCGCCACAAACTCCTGCAGATCTTTCTTATCGGCCAACCCGAACTTCGGCACCTTCTCGATCAGCCGGAGCTGCGACAGGTGGCGCAACGCATCACCGCCCGTTGCCACCTGATGCCATTGAGCCCCGAGGAGACCCGCGCCTATGTGGCTCACCGCCTGCAAGTGGCCGGAGCGCGGAGGAGCCTCTTTACCCGGGGGGCCCTGAAGGAAATTTACGCATTTTCAGGCGGTATCCCCCGCCTTATCAACACGGTTTGTGATCGGGCCCTGCTGGGGGCGTATGCCACCGATTGTGAAAGGGTAGAACGCAGGGTGGTGCGCCGTGCCGCGGCCGAGCTCACGGGGAGCCGGGACCGACAGCGGCCATTCGGGGCCAGGGCGGCGCTCCTTGGAGTCCTCGCGCTGGCTCTGGCGGGTGCGGGATTCCTGCCCGACACCCGTTCGGCCCTGACTCTGTTATTCGAGCGCATGACACCACCCGTTATCGCCACCGCTGCCGAACCACCTGCGCCCTTGCAGCCGGATGCGTTGCCGGCGCACATCCGTATTCAGCAGCTGGTTCGGGAGGCGCCTGCCAGTCTCGACGCGGGAGCGGCCGGGGCAGGCCTGCTCGAAAACTGGGGGATTGTGGCGAGCGAACCGGTGGCGGATTTCTGTCAGAATGTCCGCACTCACGGCTTGCGTTGCCTGCGAGGAAGGGCCAGCTGGAAGGAATTGCGCCGCTTGAACCGACCGGCGGTGCTGAACTTCTGGAGTGATGATGGTGTCCGGCATGTGTTGCTGACGGGCATGCAGGATCAGCGAGCCGAGTTTCGGGTGGGTGATGCGCAATGGACTCTGCCACTCACCGAGTCGGACGAATTCTGGCGGGGAAACTACCTGATCCTCTGGCGCCCGCCGGATTCCGAAGCATCGCTGATCGGCAGGCGGTCATCGCCGTGGGCGGTGCAGTGGTTATGGGAACGCTTGGGCGGGGGAGTGCCGGTACCCGAAAGCTATACCGATACCCTTCGTGAAAAGGTGGTCGACTTTCAGCAGCAGCATGCCCTGAAAACGGATGGCATCGCCGGACCGCGGACCCTCATTCAGCTCAATACGGCCGCGGCCGATCCGACGATTCCACGGCTTGATGTCCGAGTGGGAGGGAAGTAGCCGGTGTCATATATCCTGGAGGCACTGAACAAGTCCCAGCGTGAGCACGCGCGCGGCAGCGTCCCGACCCTCCAGGGGCAAGCGCTCTCGCTCCGGCCTGTGCGCCGGATTGGGCCGTTGGTGATTGCACTTCTGTTGGGAGCCTTGGTGGCTTTGTTCATCGTCGGTTACGTCTTCCGGGGGCAATACTTCGGCACCGGGACCGTGTCGTCCCTTTCGATGTCCGGGGCGGATATCCGGTCCGAAAGCCCGGCTTCGGAGTCGCCGGAGAACGTTGAGCGTCCCTCGCTGCCTGCAGCGAAGCCGGAGCCGCTCCCCGTTGTCGAGATCGATTCCGAACCCGAACCCCTTCGCCCTACTGGTGACCAAGCCGGGACGAACGGGAGTGTAAAGTCTCCCGCAGCCCCTCCATCGGCGCCCGTCCGGCAGCCTCCGGCCAAGGCCTGGAGCGAACTCCCGGTCGATATCCGTCGGACCATCGGCAATCTGGTGTTGAATATTCACGTCTACAGTGAACGCCCGGAAAAACGCTTTGTCTTCATCAACGAGCGAGAGTACGGAGAGGGAGATGTCCTGAAAGAGGGACCGACCCTGGAGGCCATCGAACCCGGGGGGCTGGTACTCGCCTTTCGCGAAGAGCGCTTCCGGATCGGTATGTAGCACCCTGTCGCCCCCCATCGGGTGACCCGCTTCCTCTCTGAAGCAAACGGTTGCCCCCGCGGCGACGGAGCGGGCCTTTTCGGGAAGAAGCCAGCGGAAGTGCGTGGTACGCTAATGGTTCATGCGGGAAATCGTTTAACGCCCAGCCGGTGATGTAGGTCGGGCTGTAGCCCGTCGGAACCCGATGACGGTCTGAAGGCCGACCTACAGGCATCCGGCCCGGTGCAGAGGCAAACAGAGGCGAGTCCGTGAAACTGGCGGTGATCTCCGATATCCATGGCAACCTCCCCGCCCTCGAGGCGGTGCTGGAGGACCTGGAGCAGTGGCAGCCGGATGAGGTGATCATCAATGGCGATCTCATCAATCGCGGGACCTACAGTCGCGCCTGCCTGCGGCGCATCGGATCACGCCAGCCCCGGGCACACTTTCTCAAAGGTAATCACGAGACCTTCGTCCTCGCCTGTGCGGATCATCCGAGGGAGCCGGGCAATCCGCATTTCGAGCTGCGGCGCTTTGCCCACTGGACGGTTGATCAACTGGGAGCGGCACTGAGCGAGGTAAGGGTCTGGCCCGACCAGCTCGATTTGACGGACCGGGACGGCGGTTCGGTTCACGTGACTCACGGCACCCGGCTGGGCAACCGGGACGGGATTCGCCCTGAAACCGAAGCGCGTGAGCTGACCGACAAACTCGGCGACGCCCGCGACCTGTTTATCACCTCCCATACCCATCGCCCCCTTATCCGTCGGCATGACGGTATGCTGGTGGTCAATACCGGCTCCGTTGGCTCCCCCTTCGATCGTGATCCGCGGGCCGCCTACGGGCGTTTCCACTTTTTCAGTGGTCGTTGGGTCGCGGAGATTGTGCGAGTCGAATACGATCGGGAGCGAGCGGAACGGGACTTCGAGGAGAGCGGTTTCCTCCAGCTTGGCGGTCCGCTGGCGTGGGTAATGTTACGGGAATTGCAACTCTCTCGGGGTCTGATGGGTCCCTGGATGCATCGCTACCACGACGCGGTCAAGGCCGGGCAGATCACCGTCGAGACCGCGGTCAAGGAGTTTCTCCGGGAGTGTCACTGAGTCTTCGGCGCCCGGTCTCCTCTCACGACACCTTTGCACCGGTGCACCGGCGCCGGGCTCAGTCGGATTTTTCTTCCTCTTCCCCGTCCTCTTCCTCTTCCTCTCTGGCCCGATGGTCGCCCGGGTGCATGTCTTCCCGTCGGGGCAATCCCCCTTCACCGGGTTGGTCCCGATCCTTCAGGCTGCCGCCCGCGGGCGCGTTGGTGGCCGAAGTGGCGGCTCCGGGAGAGCGTGGCTCAGCGGGTTTTTCCCTGGCCTTGCGGGCCTCTTCCCGTTGCTTGCGTTCTTCGTCACTCATTATCGGCACCTCCCTGTCGTTTTGCCCTAAAACTAGCACCCTGTTCGACTGCTGACCTCATCCTCGATCAAAGGCATCCATGCGATCGGCCAGTCGGTCCCAGTCGAGTTCCTGCAGCACCTTTGCTAGGGCGTGAACGGTTCCCTTTTTGATCGCCCGGCGTCGTTCGGCCTTGGATTTGACGCCGTGAAACGGCAGCAGATGGAAGAAGGCCTCGTCCTGGTAACGACGGATGGGAGTGAGCACATCCTTCCGCCGCGTGTGATAGGCATCTTCGCCTTTTGCGCAGGATTGCCCGAACACGTTGAAATGGCGGCAGGCCATGGGGCGCATGGGGTGTACGGCACAGCCTCCATCCAGCAGGAACGGGCAAGGGGCCCCCTTCTCGAAGGTGCGCAGCGAATCACGTAACCGTTCCCGGGTTTCACCGCCCAGCTGTTCGGTGGCATACCAGTACAGCCCGATCAGCTCGAGGGGGTAAACCGGGATCGTGGTGTGGGTTTCGCAGCAGTTGCCGCAACCCTTCCCACAGGCCAGGGTTCGCCCCTGGCGCTGTTCCCGGCGAATCGCTTCATGTACGCCCTGGTCGGTGGCGTAATACGCTTCGAGCAGGTACGGCAGCCACTCGTGGCGCTCTTCGGCCTCCGGGAAACGCAATCGTTCGGGGCCGGAACAGGGTGCTTCGGACATGGCTCTTTTCTTGCAGGAGAGGATTCGGATCCTACCACGCCGGCCGGTTGATGCCCCAATCGGGAGCGTATGATCATGGCCCTTACAGGCGGAGAACGGTCAGTCTCCCTGTGGTATAGGCCCCGGTGTCGATGAAGTGGACATTGCCGAGGGTGAGCGGCACGTCAACGATGGTGTGACCGCAGTAGATCTTGGCTGCACCGGGAACGCCGGTATTATTCCGGCTGTAAACCCGGCGGCGGCTCCAGAGAGCGGTGTTGATGGCGTTGCGGTCGCCCCTTTCCACCTGCTCGAGGAAATCGCTCCAGCTTGTCTCTGGCGGCAGGTCGGCGTGGACGATCCCGATCGGGGCTCGCGCTGCCTCGATTACGATGGCGACCGGGAGCCTGTCCAGCAGAGGCAGCAGTCGGCACCGGATCGGCGATGGGGTGTCATCCCACCACTCGCCACCGTTCAACATCCAGGTAAAGCGGACATTGCTGTCCGACTGGGCGTCCAGCGCCATCTGCTCGTGATTGCCTCTTACGCAGTGAAACCAGGGATACTCCAGCCACCGCACGGCCGCCTGGGAGTCCCTGCCGCGATCGATGAGGTCGCCGACGCAGAACAACCGATCACATCGACTGTCGAAAGCCAGTCGTTCGAGCTGCTCTGCCAGCAAGTGAAACTGGCCATGCACGTCGCCGGCAACGAAGTCCCGGCCGAGAGGATTGGCAGAAAAACGTTCGATGCGTCCCATGGAGTCCCAATAGTAGAGGCGCAATAGAACGCCAGCAAAAGATCGTTAGCACTGCGGATAACCATAGGCGATCGCACGAATACGACCCGCAGTCCGAATACCCCCACACGGCAACTTTCCCAAAGGGAAATCACCCCTGCCCAATGGCCTAATCTTGTTTTCAAAGGACCCCGTAAACAAGGAGTGCAGCCATGGCGGGATATCGTCATATCATTTTCGCTACCGACCTGACGGAAGCTGCAGATACGGCAGCGACGCGCGTAGTAGACCAGGCTCGCTGTTCTGGTGGGCGCGTTACCCTGCTGCACGTGGTCGAGCACCTCCCGGATGAAGTGGCCGGGCTTCCGGAGGAGCAGGAAGATCCTGAGAACTACATCCGGGAAAGGGTGGAAAAACGGCTCGCGGACTGGGCCGAACGGGTGCACCTGGGTGACGCGGAGCGCCATGTGGCACTTTCCGATTATTCGGCACGACGCGCCATTCTGGAATACCTCGGCGAACAGCAGGCCGATGTCGTGGTGCTGGGCGCGTTGGGCAATCCCGGCCAGTTGGGAACCACGGTGGACCATGTGGCGGCGAGCGCACCCTGTGATGTCCTTATCGTTCAGGGCAAGGGCTGGACGCCCGGCTAGAGCCTGTCCGAGAAGAGCGACCGTCACGAGGGCAAGGCTCGCAATAGGTCAGTCTATTCTCGGAGATGCTCCTAATGGTTGATGCGCGGTTGATATCTGTGACGGTGGTGCAGGTCGGGCTTAGCCCCCGTGCGTGTTTTCCTTCGCCAGGCTGTTGGCCTGAAGGCCGGCCTGCTGACAGAGTATTCTCCGTGGGATTCTGTGGCTATCCGGATGCGGAGCGGCCGCAGTTATCCCTGGATGGAAAGGTAAAATAGAAGGTGGCGCCCCGATCGGGTTCTGCTTCCGCCCAGATGCGTCCACCGTGCCGCTCGATGATTCGGGATACGGTCGCCAGACCGATACCGTGGCCGGAGAATTCGCGCTCTGCATGGAGCCGCTCGAAAGCGATAAAGAGACGGTCGGCATGGGCCATTCTGAAACCCGCCCCGTTGTCACGGACATAGAACGCGGTTTCGCCAGCGACTTCCTTGACCCCGAAGTGGATGCGCGCGAGAGCTCGTCCCGAGGTGAACTTCCAGGCATTGCCGAGCAGGTTTTCCATGACGACCTGTAACAGGTTGCCGTCGGCCGCTGCAGTGAGCCCCTCTTCGACTACAAATTCGACGCTCTGATCCGGCTTCATCTGCTGCAGCAGGACTCCGGTTTCCCGCGCAATCGCCGACAGATCAATCTCCTCGATCTGCGGCTCCGCTCGGCTGACCCGTGACAGTTTAAGTAGTCCCTCCATGAGCCCGTTCATATGTGCAACTGCCGTGCGAATACGTTGCAGGTCGCTCTTGGCGGATTCACTCAGCTCGGCGGCGTGCTCCTCAAGCAGGATATGACTGAACCCGTCGATGGTTCGCAGAGGCCCCTTGAGGTCGTGGGAAACCGAATAGCTGAAGGCCTCGAGATCCCGGTTGGTACGCAGGAGTTCAACCACATGCTTCGCCAACTGATCGTTGAGGGAATTGATGGAAGCTTCGGCCCACTTGTGCTCGGTAACATCGTTGCCGTAGAGATAGACAAAATCGGAATCCTCGATACGCGCTACGAAGAACTGGTAACAGCGTTCTGTCACGCCGATTTCGAAGGTGCCGCTACCGCTGTTGCGCATGGCGCGCTGCAGCTCATCCTGAAGCGAACCGGGAAGTTCGCCATTGACTCCGAGGTTCCACTTTGCAAGCAGCGGTTCGCTCGCCCGGTTGGCGTATTCCAGGCGGCCACTGCTATCGACACGCAGTATCGGGTTGGGGCTTTCGGCCGGCATAAAGGCGAACAGCCGGCGCTCCCGGTCGATTTGCACCTCACGGGTGATATCCCTTACCAGCAGTGTCTGCTCTTCACCATTGGCTGGCCGGCGTACATGGAACATGCGCTCGCGACCATCCGCATCTTCCAGGTGAAGTACGGTACTCTCGGTCTCGGTGCCAACGAGAAAGGCATCGATGTCTCCACACTCCCTGATGAAGTCCCGCATGGTGGCATTGGCAGGAGTCGTTCCGGTGCTTTCTTTAACGATGACGCCAACCTGCATGGCGTTGGTCACTGCCTGCAGGTGGCGGGAATGTCTGGCTCGCTCCTTGTTCTTTATGGCCGTGCGCTTGAACCGCAATCGGGTTCGCACCTCATTTTTCAGGGCATGACGGGCAGCGGCCAGTGCGGTGGAAAAGGTCTGAAAGCGCGCCATCAATCCGGAGAGTTCATCACCGCGCAATGGAGAAAAGGCGTTTCGCCCCAGCGTCAGGACGGCCATTTCGTCCACTTTTGCGGCCAGTTCGCGCATTTGTCGGGCGACGGCATAGGTCAGAAGGATGAACGGTAGAAGCAGGGCGGCGGTCAGCCAGATCCGCTTGTGCTGCGCCTTGCTGAGTACGGAATTCATCTGCTGCTCGATGGCAGAGCGGGTCAGGAGGGAGGAGAGCTGGGCATCGAGATCGGTAGCGCCGTAATCGGAAAAGGACTTGGTCGTGACCAGAAATTCGCTTTGTAGCTGGCTCATTTCTGTTCCGGGAGAGACAAAATCGGGCGCATTGCTGGCGATTACCCGGCGCGGCTGATCACCGATAAGTGCCAGATAGGTGTCAGGGCCGGCTCCATGCGCCACACGGCGGAGAAACTTGTTGTCGATGGGTGACGCAAACAGCAGAGTGCCGGTGTGGCCACCCATATCGAAAGGCTCGACAGCCACTGTGTACGGGGTTTGCCCGATTTCGATCAAGTGACTCTGATCGGGGGCGAGTTTCTCCAGCAGTGCCGAAGCGGACAATAGTGGTTCCGGCGGCGGGGCCGGCAGGGGACTGAATACTTCACGGGCATTGCCCCGGGCGTTGAGCAATATGGCGAAGCGGATGTCGTAAAACGCCTCCAGTATCGATCGTTCAGGCATCCAGGGAGGCGGTTCCCGGTGGATCAGCGGCGGCCCGTGACGCTCGGACCAGTCCACCTTGGCCACATACTCGGTGAATCTCATCTGTGAGGCGATTAGCCGCGCAGCCCGGTTGTGATGCTCCAGGCGCTGATTGAACGCGTAGCGGTCGCGGAGGGCCTGTCCCTCGAGATCCTCCTTCACGGTTTCAAGGAAGACGCCTTCCAGATCCCGCGTCATCTGGTAATCGAAACCGAGCCAGACCCCGGTACCCAGCAGAAGGGTCAGTCCGACCACCTTGCGGGTGAGGCTCAGTCTCTGCACCCAGGAGAAAAGGGCACGCCCCGGCGGCTTCATGGGACCCTGCTACCCTTTGCTGCCGGGGAGTGCGCTCGATCAACGTCGACGCTCGTCACCATTTGGCGCCGAACGCGATGGCTGCTTTCCATTCACCCTCCGAGGAGGTGTGGGATGATTAAACCGGTAGGCGCCTGTGTCTGCGTATGTATCACCGTGCAGGGACAAACTCCGACATAATAGTTGGATAAGTTCCGGCATTTGGATAAGTTCCGGTATATGGAACAATAAATCAAGTACGGGCATCGCTTGGCCTGACAGGGATGAAGTCCTTGCTTTACAATTCCACGGGTTTTCCGCTGGAGCATCTGTCGTGAAGCTGAGTGCCAAGCAATTTCGAAACTGGAAAACCAAGCGCATTACTTTGCTGGGAATGTCGGGCGTGGGCAAGACCCGCCTTTCCAACATTCTGCTGCAGGGTAGCTGGTTTCATTATTCTGCCGATTACCGCATCGGTACCCGCTATCTGGACGAAGCAATCCTCGACAACATCAAGCAGCAGGCGATGCAGGTGCCGTTTCTTCGCGACTTGCTGCGGTCGGATTCCATCTACATCCGCAACAATATTACCGTCGATCATCTGAAACCGGTTGCCAGCTTCATGGGCAAGATCGGCAATCCCGAGAAAGGCGGGCTGTCCCTGCAGGAATTCAAGCGTCGCCAGGGATTGCACCATCAGGCCGAGGTGGCGGCCCTTAAGGATGTGCCCGCGTTTATCGAGAAGGCCCAGAGCATCTATGGCTATCGCCATTTCATCAACGATGCCGGCGGTAGCGTCTGTGAATTGGATGACCCCGAGGTGACGGAGGTACTGGAGCGGGAAACCCTGCTGCTGTACATCCAGGCTACGGAAAAAGATGAACAGGAACTGATCCGTCGGGCCGCTTCGGACCCCAAGCCGCTTTACTACCGCGAGGCCTTTCTGGATGAACAGCTCTCGACCTATATGGGTGAGCGTCGGCTGGAGTATGTGGCACAGATTGACCCCGATGATTTCGTTCGCTGGGTATTCCCGCGTCTGTTCTACTCCCGCATCCCGCGCTACCAGGCGATGGCCGGTAGCTACGGCTATACCGTGACCACCAACGAATTGTGGCGGGTGAAGAGCGAGGGGGATTTCCTGGAGCTGGTCGAGACGGCCATTGCCCGTCAGTCGTAATCCTTTGTTTTCGAGGTAACCGAACCGATGCCGCTGGTCGCCAATACCGAACTTCCCGCCTTCAGCCGTCTTCGCCAGGAGGGGCAGAATGTCCTTGAGCGCGATGTGGCCGTGCACCAGGATATTCGTGAATTGCATGTGGGGCTGCTCAACATGATGCCTGATGCGGCGCTCTCCGCCACCGAGCGCCAGTTTTTCCGGCTGGTGGGCGAGGCGAACCAGATCGCCCAGTTTTACATGCACCCGTTCACCCTGAAGGAGCTTGAGCGGGGGCCGGACGCAGCCGGACATATTGACCGTTATTACGAGCGCTTCGAGGACCTGATGGATGAGGGGCTCGATGCGCTGATCATTACTGGTGCCAACGTGCAGGGGACCGAGCTTTCGGAACAGCCATTCTGGAAGCCGCTCATCAGGGTCATCGACTGGGCCTATGAAAACGTCACCTCGACGCTCTGCTCATGCCTGACGACCCACGCCGTCATGGAGTTCCGCTATGGCCAGAAACGCCGGCCACTGGGATTCAAGCGCTGGGGTGTCTATTCGCACCGCGTGTCCGGTCAGCATCCGCTGGTCGCCGGCGTCAACACCCGCTTCGATGTGCCTCACTCCCGTTTCAATGCGATCGGGCGGGAGCAGTTCGAGTCGGTGGGCTGTCGGGTCCTGGCCGAAAGCGAGGAGGCCGGAGTGCACCTGGCAACCAGTGAGGATCTGTTCCGGCTGGTGTTTTTCCAGGGTCATCCGGAGTATGACGTCATCAGCCTGCTCAAGGAGTACAAGCGTGAGGTGACGCTGTTTGGCGCCGGCAGGCGCGATGACTATCCGCCATCCATCGATAACTATTTCACGCCCCAGGCGGAGGCCATTCTCGATGAGCATCGCTTACGGGTGTCCAGCGCCCGGGAGCGGGGCCAACCCATCCCCGAGTTTCCCGAAAAGCTGATCGTCGACTATCTGGACAACACCTGGCACGACACTGCCGAGGCCATCATCAACAAGTGGATCGGCCGCGTGTATCAGCTCACCCACCATGACCGCAAACGGCCCTTCAAGGAAGGAATCGACCCGAACGATCCCTTCGGACTACGTGGCTGAGCGGTAAAGCCGAACCACGGGGACAGCGGGGTGTGGGAAGGGTGATGGTTTTCCCTCCGTGTCCCCCGTGCCCCCGTGGTTATCCGCCGTTATCTGTCCGCCTTCGCCGATCGGAAAGCCGGTGCCGAACAGCGGGCAATAAAAAACCCGGCCTGGACCGGGTTTTTCAGCGCGTAGTAGCAGGGAGGCGTTGATTACTTGATCTTCGCTTCCTTGTACATCACGTGCTTGCGAACCACCGGATCAAATTTCTTGATCTGCATTTTCTCCGGCATGTTGCGCTTGTTTTTGTCGGTCGTATAGAAGTGACCCGTTCCGGCACTGGAGACCAGCCGGATCTTTTCGCGTATACCTTTAGCCATGACCGATCCTCCTTACACCTTTTCGCCGCGGGCACGAATCTCCGCGAGTACGGTGTCGATACCTTTCTTGTCGATAATACGCATGCCATTGCTGCTGACCCGCAGCTTGACCCAGCGCTTCTCGCCTTCTACCCAGAACCGGTGGGAATGAAGGTTCGGCAGGAAACGGCGCTTGGTCTTGTTGTTGGCGTGCGAAACATTATTACCGGTGATCGGACGTTTGCCCGTTACCTGGCATACCCTGGACATGATTCCGCCTCCAATTTCCAAATTCGTCTGCCCGAAGGCAGAAAGCCGGACTTTATAGCAGAAAGCGTTTCCGGTCACAAGTGAAAGCTGCAAGGGGATTGCTGAGCATGGAGACCACAACGAGTGAAAAGATTCGCAAGTTCAACGGTTTACTGATGAGCTTGGCGGCGCCGGCAAAAAAACGGCTACCGCCAGGGTTTTCCCTTTCCCGCGGTTTCCCGTGGTGAGATCTTTTGGAACCCTCTAAAAAGTCATTTTTCGTCACTCCCGCGAAAGCGGGAGCCCAGTAAAAGCAAACGGCTGGATTCCCGCTTTCGCGGGAATGACGAATTTATCGGAGTGCCCTTTTTACAGTAGCCCCCGCTCGGCAAGGGAGGTGATTTCACCATCACCAATGATCAGGTGGTCCAGTACGCGAACATCGATTAGGGCCAGTGCCTCCTTGAGGCGACCGGTAATGTGTTCGTCGGCACGGCTGGGCTCGGCGACTCCCGAAGGGTGGTTGTGGGCAAGGATGAGGGCGGCGGCATTGTGGCTGAGAGTGCGTTTGACCACCTCCCGGGGATGTACCGAAGCCCCGTCGACGGTGCCAAAGAAGAGTTCTTCATAGGCCAATACCCGATGGCGATTATCGAGGAACAGGCAGGCAAAGACTTCCCGGCCTTCACCTCGAAGCCGCGCCGCCAGGTAGCGGCGGGTTGCATCGGGGCTGGTAAGGGCGTCCCCGCGCCGAAGCGCCGTCATCAGATGGCGGCGGCTGATCTCGAGCGTTGCCTGAAGCTGCACGAATTTCGCTTCGCCCAGCCCCCTGGCCTCGCAGAATCCGTCGCGGTCCGCCTCCAGCAACGGGCGCAGGCCGCCGAAGCGGTTCAACAGATCGCGTGCCAGATCCACGGCGGTCTTGCCCGGCACCCCCGTGCGCAGGAAAATCGCCAGCAATTCGGCATCCGACAGGCTGTCCGCGCCCCTTTCCAGCAACTTCTCGCGCGGCCGTTCGGTAGCCGGCCAGTCCGTGATCGCCATCCGCAAACCTCCATGTTGAACATCGTGTCGATTCTATCGCCAGTCAGTGGCGAGTGGCTAGTAGCGAGTGGCGAGTGGCTAGTAGCTAGTTGCTAGGACACGTCCGGGGCACTTTGGGATCGGGCTAAACCCGCTCACCCTTGCCACTCGCCTTTCGCCTTTTGTCTCTCGCCACTCGTCCCTCGCCACTCGTCCCTCGCCACTCGCCACTCGTCCCTCGTCCCTCGTCACTCGTCCCTCGCCACTCGCCACTCGCCACTCGCCACTCGCCACTCGCCACTCGCTACTAGCCACTCGCCACTGGTGTTAAACTCCGGGATATGCAAGCGCTTACCGACAAACGGGTTTTGCTCGGCGTGACCGGGGGCATTGCCGCGTACAAGAGTGCCGAGCTGGTACGGGAGCTGCGCCGTGCCGGGGCCGATGTACGGGTGGTGATGACGCCTGCTGCGGGTCAGTTCATTGCCCCCATGACCCTCCAGGCGCTTTCCGGCCATCCGGTTCGAAGCGAGCTCTTCGACCCCGCCCATGAGGCGGCGATGGGGCATATCGAGCTGGCGCGCTGGGCCGATCTGGTGCTGGTGGCCCCCGCCAGCGCCGATTTTCTCGCCCGATTGACGGCGGGGATGGCGGACGACCTGCTGTCCACGCTCTGCCTGGCCACCGAAGCCCCGCTGGTGGTGGCCCCGGCAATGAACCGGCAGATGTGGCTGGCGGCCGCCACCGTCGATAACGTTGCGCGCCTGGCCTCACGGGGTATCCATCGGCTGGGCCCGGCGGAGGGCGAACAGGCCTGTGGCGAGACCGGACCGGGACGCATGCTGGAGCCGGAGTCGCTGGTCGAGGGGCTCGCGGGCCTGCTTCGCCCCAGGGATTTCGACGGCGTTGCGGTGACCATCACTGCCGGTCCCACCCGGGAAGCGCTGGACCCGGTGCGATTCCTCTCGAACCACAGTTCGGGAAAGATGGGATTCGCCCTGGCCGCCGCTGCAAGGGCACGCGGTGCCCGGGTACGGCTGGTGGCCGGCCCGGTGGCACTGGACACCCCTGTGGGGATTGAGCGCATCGACGTGGAAAGTGCCGAACAGATGCTGGAGAGTGTACTGGCTGGCCCCGGTGATCTCTTCATCGGTTGCGCGGCGGTGGCCGATTACCGGCCCGGATTGCCGGCGGCGGAGAAGATAAAAAAACAGGAGGCGAGGATCACCCTCGAACTGGAACGCAACCCCGATATTCTGGCCGCGGTCGCCGGACTCGCGCAAAGACCGTTTGCGGTCGGATTTGCCGCCGAAACGCAGGATCTGGTGGTTAATGCCCGCAACAAGCTGCGCAACAAGCACCTCGACCTGATTGCCGCCAATCTTGTGGGCGAACGGGCCGAAGGGAGGGGGTTCAATAGTGACTATAATGCGCTGCACGTCATTTGGGAGGGAGGCGATGACGCGCTTCCCCTCATGCGCAAATCGGAACTGGCACACCGACTGCTGGACCGGGTGAGGGCGCGTATGCCGAACGGGGAGAAGGTATGAGAAACATCGAACTCAAGGTTTTGGACAAGCGGCTGGGGAGCACCATACCCATGCCCCACTACGCGACGGATGGGTCAGCGGGTCTGGACCTGCGAGCCTGTCTGGAAGAGCCGCTGAGCCTTGCGCCCGGAGAGACGCACCTGATTCCGACGGGCCTTGCGATCCATATCGGGGATCCGACGCTCGCGGCCGTATTACTGCCGCGTTCCGGTCTCGGTCACAAGCACGGCATCGTGCTCGGCAACCTGGTTGGACTGATCGATTCCGATTATCAGGGACAGGTCTATGTATCGTGCTGGAATCGGGGAGATCACTCTTTTACGATTCAGATCGGTGAGCGCATCGCGCAGATGGTCTTTGTCCCCATTGCCCAGGTGCAGTTTTCCGTGGTGGAGGAATTTGAAGAAAGCGCCCGCGGGGTCGGCGGTTTCGGTCACACCGGGACCCGGTAACGCTACCTCGTCCGGTCTGGTGTGCATGGCTCCGGGTGCCGCCTCCGCGCATGGATTACCATACTGCACCGCAGAGACGCAGAGTGCGCCGGGTTTCGCGGAGTTCCTTATGTGGAATCAGGTGAAAAGATAGCGACCTCAACCCTGAAGCCTTTCCTGGCGAACCTCTGTGCCCTCTGCGGCGAGTGTCAGTTGGTGGGCGTTCAGGCGTTCTCGGCAAGGTCATCGTTCCAGGATGGGAAACCTCAATTATGACGCTTGAACTGCCGGAGACGATCTTCCGCACCTATGACGTTCGCGGGGTTGTGGGTGAGGGATTTGATGTGCCGCAGGTCGAGGCCATCGGCCGTGCCTTGGGAAGCGAGGCCCGGGAACGCGGTGCAACGCGTATTGCACTCGGACGTGACGGTCGTCTCTCCGGGCCGAGGCTGATGGATGCCATGGCCGCCGGACTGCAGGCAACCGGCCTCGAGGTGCTGGACCTCGGCTGTGTGCCGACGCCCGTGCTCTACTTCGCAGCGCATACCCGCACCGACGGAAACGGGGTGATGGTGACGGGTAGTCATAATCCGCCCGACTATAACGGGCTGAAGATGATGGTCGGGGGAGAGACCCTCTCGGGTGATGCCATTACCGGCCTGCGCCGGCGTTTTCGGGAAAACCGCCTGACCAGCGGGCGCGGCGGGCGCCGGGATGTCGCGGTTTCGGAAGAGTATCTGCAGCGGATCGTCTCTGATATCTCCCTCAGGCGGCGCCTCAAGGTCGTGGTCGATTGCGGAAACGGTGCGGCCGGGGTATTGGCTCCGGAGTTGCTGAGGCGTCTCGGTTGCGAGGTGGTGGAGCTGTTTTGTGAGGTGGACGGCCGCTTTCCCAACCATCACCCCGATCCCAGCCAGCCGGAGAACCTTGCCGACCTGGCCCGAACCGTGGCCCGGTCCGGTGCCCATGTGGGCTTCGCCTTTGACGGCGATGGCGACCGTTTGGGCGTGGTGACGCCCGAAGGCAAACCGGTCTGGCCTGATCGGCTGATGATCCTCTTTGCCCGCGACGTGCTCTCGCGCCGTCCGGGTGCGAAGATTATCTATGACGTAAAATGCAGCGGCCGACTGGGCGACGCGGTCAGGGCCGCCGGAGGTACGCCGGAGATGTGGCTCACGGGGCACTCGCTACTGAAAGCACGCCTGAAGGCGACCGCCGCTCCCCTTGCGGGAGAGATGAGCGGACACTTCTTTTTTGCCGAGCGGTGGTACGGTTTCGACGATGCCCTTTATGCCGCCGCCCGGCTGGCGGAGATCCTGACTGCCGATATCCGATCGCCCTCGGAGGTCTTTGCCGCATTGCCCGATGCGATCAATACGCCGGAATTGCGGGTAGAAATGGCAGAGGGCGAGCCGCAATGCTTTATGGAAGCCCTTTCGGCGCGAACCGGAATGTTCGCTGGTGCACAGCTGACCACCATTGACGGCGTGCGGGCCGATTTTGCCGATGGATGGGGACTGGTTCGCTGCTCCAACACGACCCCGAGTCTGGTATTGCGTTTCGAAGCGGATGACGCTTCGGGTCTGCATCGTATCCAGGCCCGGTTCCGGCAGGTGATGCAGGATGTGCAACCCGGCATCGAGCTACCGTTTTGACAACCAACCACAATATCAGGCCATGAATAAAGATCGAGACGCAGCCCTCAACAGCGCCAAGGTTCTGAGCGAAGCGCTGCCCTACATCCGCCGCTTCTCCGGCAAGACCCTGGTGATCAAATACGGCGGTAATGCCATGGTGGATGACGCCCTGAAAACGGGCTTCGCCCGCGACGTGGTGTTGATGAAGCTGGTGGGCATGAATCCCGTGGTCGTGCATGGCGGAGGTCCGCAGATCGGCGAGCTGCTGGAACGCATCGGCAAGGAGAGCCGGTTTGTCGAAGGCATGCGGGTAACCGACTCGGAAACCATGGATGTGGTGGAGATGGTGCTCGGTGGTCTGGTCAACAAGGAGATCGTCTCACTGATCAACCGAAACGGCGGACGCGCCGTGGGGCTGACTGGCAAGGATGGCGACCTGATCCATGCCCGCAAGATGACCTTCACACGCAGCGCGCCGGAGATGAACACGCCCGAGATCATCGATATCGGCCATGTGGGCGAGGTGGAGCATATCAACGCCGAAGTGGTGGATATGCTGATCCATGGCGATTTCATTCCCGTGGTGGCGCCGATCGGCGTGGGCCGCGATGGGCAGTCCTACAACATCAACGCCGATGTGGTTGCCGGCAAGCTGGCCGAGGGCCTTGGTGCCGAAAAGCTGATACTGCTGACCAATACGGCCGGACTGCTGGACAAGGAGGAAGAGGTGCTCACCGGTCTTTCGTCCACTCGTGTCGACGAACTGATTGCCGATGGCACCATCCATGGCGGCATGTTGCCCAAGATCCGCTGTGCCCTGGAGGCGGTGCAGTCCGGTGTGCGGACGGCCCACATCATCGACGGGCGCGTGCCTCACGCCCTGCTGCTGGAGATTTTTACGGATGCCGGTGTCGGTACGTTGATTGAAAACGGTTAAGGGGGAGTGGGCGTATGAATAACGAGAACAACAAACCGCCACGGCGGCAGCAGATCCTCGAGGCCCTTGCCCGGGAGCTGGAGACCAGTCCCGGGGCACGCATTACCACGGCCGCACTCGCCCGGGCCGTAGGGGTCTCCGAGGCCGCCCTCTATAGGCACTTTCCCAGCAAGGCCAAGATCTATGAAGGCTTGATCGAGTTTATCGAGGAGTCGGTATTCGGACTGATCAACCGCATCGTGGCCGACGAGCGACAGGTGGCGAACCGCTGCGAAAAGATCCTGCTTGTGCTGCTGGGCTTCTCCGATCGCAATCCCGGCATCACCCGGATCCTGATGGGTGACGCGCTGACCGGTGAAACGGATCGGCTGCGCGCCCGTATCGGCCAGTTCTTCGATCGGGTCGAGACACAGTTCAAACAGGCCCTGCGCGAAGGTCAGGCGGCCGGGGATGCCGCCACGGACCTGCCGGTGTCGGCGGTTGCCAACCTGCTTCTCGCCACGGCGGAAGGGCGCATGAATCAGTTCGTGCGCTCGGGGTTTACTCGCTCGCCCCTGGAACATTGGGAGCAGCAATGGAATCTGCTGCGCGCCGCCCTGCTCGAGCCGGCCACGGCCATGGAGCCGTAGCGGCGGCCGACCCAAAACAGGGCGCAGGGTCGGCGGAGTCGTTCAGGGCTACGGATCCCGGATCCGTACGGAGCAGGCGGGCAGTCACTCTGCGATCTTGCAGTGAGCAGCGCTTAGTTAGCGACGCCTCCGGCTTTTCAGATAACGGAATCGCTCAAGGTCTTCTTGGTTCTGTCTCTGCAGGGCCGCCTTTTCCGCTTCCTTGCTGTCGATGTGCGCCTGTTTATCGGCGATTTGCCTTTTCAGGCTGATGATGTCCTGTTGCAGGCTCTCGGGGATCGGGCGGTTCGCTTGATCGAGCCGGGTGGCGCGCTCCTCGTGTTTCTGCAGGGATTTCCGGGTGTTGTCCATGGAGCGTCTGGTAACATCGATGGTCGCCTCAATCGCTGCGGTCTTGCGATTCCCGGAAGCGATCAGCTCCTCCTCGGTGGTGAAGGTCGACAGCAATACGCGATCGTGGTTTTCCTGCCTTGCTCGCCGCGCCTCTTCGCTGGCGCGACGGTGCTCGGCTTCGGCGTTTCGCCGGCGCTCTTCCGCCAATTCTTCCCGGCTCTTGGCGCGCTCCTTCACCTCCACCGTCAGACCGCGGTTGTTCAGCGTATTTACTTGGTCCTGTGCATATTCCGGCGGTACCACGTTGCCGCATTCGCGGAAGCCATCGCTGTTGGTCCAGCATTCAATCGCGGCGGCGGTCTGAACTGCCGTCAACAGCAGTCCGGCGGCGAGGAGGGTCAGGTTTTTCGGGATCACAGGCACACTCCTTCCTGTTAGGGCGGATCGGGGCTCATTATACTGCCGCAATCGCCCGCCGTCTTTCTCAGCTGGTGGGCAACCACAGTTTGCTGCTTTGCGAACCCCTGGCGTCAGCTAATACCGTAGCGATCGCGGTAGGCCCGGATTTTCTCCAGGTGTGGCTTGAACGTGTCGTTGTGCTGGAGAAACCGCGCCAGATCATCAAGGGTGACGATGCTGACGACGGGAATCTGGTATTTTGCCTTCACTTCCTGGATGGCTGAGAGCTCTCCCTTGCCTCGCTCCTGCCGGTCCAACGCGATCACTACCCCGGCGGCCTTTGCCCCTGCCGCTTCGATAAGTGCCATGGATTCTCCGACCGCAGTCCCGGCAGTGATTACGTCATCGACGATCAGCACTTCGCCGGCAAGCGGGGCCCCGACGATATTTCCCCCCTCACCATGCTCTTTCACCTCTTTGCGATTGAAGCTGAAGGGCACATCACGATCATGGTGGTCGGCCAGGGCAATCGCAGCGGCTCCGGCCAGCGGAATGCCCTTGTAGGCCGGGCCGAAGAGGACGTCAAACTTGATGTCAGCGTCCTGGATTGCCGCAGCATAGAAACGACCCAACTGGGCCAGCTTGGCGCCACTGTTGAACAGGCCGGCATTAAAGAAATAGGGGCTCAGCCGACCCGACTTCAGGGTGAATTCTCCAAAACGGAGCACATCGCTCGCCAATGCGAATTCGATGAATTCGCGTTTGTAATCCTGCATGACCCACCTCGGTGCAAAACGGTGGCGTATTGTAACAGGGGATGGTCGGCTTGTTGCCTCGATAGCTGTCCTGGTCGTGGCCGCACTGAACTAAACTGATTTGAGGGTCTCACCTGTTGGGTCATAGCCTGGAAACCTCTGTGCCTTCTCTTCTGCTACTGGTCAATCGCCATAGTCGCTACGGGGAAGCCGGCGTGGACGGCGTCGCGAAGCGGCTTTCATCTCACGGCTTTACCGTGCAACAGGTGACTCCCGATACACCCGCCGAGGGCGTACTGCTGCTGCGTCGCTACTGTGCAATGGCCGATGTGATCGTCGTGGGTGGCGGTGACGGCACCTTCAATCAATTGGGCGCGGCACTGGCGCGCTGCGGACGTCCGGTCGGTATCCTGCCGCTGGGGACGGCCAATGACCTGGCCCACTCGCTGAATATTCCCAATGACCCTGATGAAGCCGCCGAGGTGATCGTGCGGGGGATAAAAAAGCGCATCGATTACGGGGAAGCCAACGGCGTTGCGTTTTTCAATGCTGCCAATGTCGGTCTGGGCACTTCCGTGGATCTGGAGCTGACCACCAGGGAGAAGCGGCGTTGGGGGGTGATCGGATACCTGCGGGCACTGCGTCGCGCCTGGAAACGCAACCAGCCTTTTGTGGCTGAAATTGTCTGCGACGGGCGACAACGCCGGGAACACCTGATGCATTTGGTGGTGGGTAATGGCCGACGTCACGGCGGTGGCATATTGATTCAGGAGGAAGCCGATGTGGCTGATGGCATTTTTCATCTTTATGGTATTCGTCCCCAGCCCTGGTGGCGACTTCCGCGAACTGCGACCGGGATATGGCGTGGCGCGCAACCGGGCAGCGCCGCCATGCGCGATGACGGGAGGGAGATCCGCATCACTACATCACCGCCTCTGCCGGTTGCGGCTGATGGAGAGTTGATTACCCATACGCCGACCCTGTTCCGCGTGGTGCCCGAAGCCATCGAGGTGTTTGTGCCGGAGGCCGATTCGTGAGTGTGTTGCGCGATGAGCGGCTTGCGGAGCTGAATGAACTGCTGGTTCGTTGTAATGAAGCCAGCCTGCACTACCGTGATGCAGCCGAATGGACGCAGGACACTGCCCTTGCCACTCTCCTTGGAGACCTGGCCGAACAGCGGCAGGCGAGCGGACGCGAGCTGAGTGCCCACATACGCGCGCTGGGTGACCTTCCCGATGCCCTGGACGAGGACCGGGAATCTTTCAGTCGTTTGGCTGCCCTGGTGAAACGCTCTTTTTCTGAAAACGCCCACACCCTCTCCGAAACCCTGAAGAGGGAGGTAAGCGTTTTGGAGCGGGGGATTGCCGAACAGGCGGATCGTACGCTCTCTACGGCGATCTCCGGACCGGTCAGGACCTGTGTGCAGCGCCTGCGGGATTCGGCAAGAGCGACCGTGCAGCAGATGGAGCATTGACCCCGGCGATGCGGACCTCCGGGATTCGGCCCGGAAGGACAAGTGCCAGAGGGGGGAAGGGGGTCCGCATCTCACCTCCGACTTGCTCAAGTGGCGTGTTGAGTGCGGGAGAGGTAGCATGCGGGAGGTAACTTTCTCTCCCACATCGACCCGGAACTTCCCAGCACAGCTGCATGAGCAATACCACTACCGGATTTCGTGACGGCTTTCGGCTCTACCGCCATCCGCGGGTAGCGACGATGCTTTTCTTGGGCTTTTCCTCCGGATTGCCGCTCCTGCTCGTGTTTGGCACGCTCTCCTTCTGGCTGCGGGAGGCGGGAGTCGAACGTGGAACTATCGGTTTCATCAGCTGGGCGGCTCTGGCCTACGGGTTCAAATGGGCATGGGCACCGCTGGTTGACCGATTACCGTTACCCCTGCTGACCCGCACACTTGGCCGACGGCGGGCCTGGTTGCTGGCTTCCCAGCTCACAGTCGTTGTGGCGCTGCTCGGCATGGCCTTTTCCGATCCCTCCAGCAACCTTTCACAACTGGTGGTACTGGCCGTATTGGCCGCCTTTGCTTCGGCCACACAGGACATCGCGGTCGACGCCTTTCGAATCGAAAGCGCGCCACAGCGCATTCAGGCCGCCATGGCCTCCACCTACATGATCGGGTATCGGCTGGCGATGATCAGCGCCTCGGCGGGTGTGCTCTGGGTGGCGGCCTGGTTCGACCCGGACGAGGGGAGTTATCAACACCTGCCCTGGCTGTTCGCCTACAGCACCATGGCTGGATTAATGGGGATCGGGATCCTCACCACCCTGATCGTCCGTGAACCCGACGTGAAGGTGGATGCGGCCACAATGGCGAAGGAGGAGGTGGGGGCCACGACCTTGCGCGGATGGCGCTCGCTGCCACGACGACTGGAGCGCGCCATCGAGTGGATGTGGCGTGCCGTGGTCAGCCCCTTTGCCGATTTTCTGCGTCGCTACCGCTGGCATGCGCTCTTGCTGCTTGCGTTGATTGCCACGTATCGCATTTCCGATATCGTCCTCGGCGTCGTGGCCAATATTTTTTATGTCGATATGGGCTTTACGAAAGCGGAAGTCGCCAATGTGACCAAGGTCTTCGGTATAGCAATGACGCTGCTGGGCGCGGTACTCGGCGGAGCCCTGGTGGGGCGCTTCGGCGTGATGCGTATCCTCTTTATCGGCGCGCTGCTTGCCGCAGCGACCAATCTGCTGTTCGCACTGCTTGCTACTGTGGGGCATGATCTGTCGCTGTTGATTGTCGTCGTGGGGATGGACAATCTGAGCGGCGGTCTTGCGTCGGCGGCCTTCGTCGCCTATCTCTCGGGCCTGACCAATATCTCCTATTCGGCCACCCAGTATGCGCTGTTCAGTTCATTGATGATGCTGTTGCCAAAGTTTGTCGGTGGATTTTCCGGCACGGCGGTGGATGCCTTCAGTTACCCGGAATTCTTCGTGGCTACAGCACTGATGGGGTTGCCGGTACTGATTTTGGTCTGGCTCGCCTGGCGCTTTGTACCGGCGGAGGAGAACGTCCGTGATTGAGTTCAGCCTGGCCGCAGCATTTCTTGCCGGGTTGCTCGGAGGAGTTCACTGTATCGGAATGTGTGGCGGGATCGTCGGGGCGCTGGGCCTGGGCCTTCCCCCCGGCGTGAGAGAAAAGCACTACGGTGTCCTGCCTTACCTGCTTGGCTATAACGCCGGACGACTGATCAGTTATACCCTTGCCGGCGCCCTGTTCGGGGGTGTGGGAGTCGTCGCAGCCAATCTGCTGGCCGTCAATCAGGCGCAACATGTGCTGCAGTTCGTGGCCGGCTTCTTTATGGTGGCGCTGGGCCTCTACCTGGGAGGCTGGTGGTTCGGGATTGCTCGCCTGGAGAGAGTTGGCGGTGGTGTATGGCGGCGTCTGGAGCCACTGGGTCGCAAGTTGCTTCCCGTCCGCACCCTGCCCCAGGCCGTGGCGATGGGGCTGGTCTGGGGCTGGCTGCCTTGCGGTCTGGTCTACAGCATCCTTATCTGGGCGATAGCGGCGGGCAGTGCTGTCGAAGGTGCGCTGCTGCTGCTGGCCTTCGGTCTTGGTACGCTGCCCAATCTGCTCGCGATGGGGCTTTTTGCCGCCCGGCTGGCCGCCTGGACCCGACAAGTCTGGGTGCGTCGGATTGCCGGGGCCACCGTCATCGCCTTCGGCGTGGCAACGTTGGCAAGCCCCTGGATTTGGGGATAATCCTATCTGGCAGCATGTTTGCTCCGATTTCCAAGCCCGCCAGGCGCTCTGGGCTCCGCCGTCAATCCCTGTCTGACGTAAAGAACTGCTGCTGAAATTGCAGATCGTAGATTTGGTCACTGCCCTCGGGCTGAATGTTCACCCGAAAGTTCAGGACCTCACGATCGCTGACGGGGAATCCACCGATGTAGTAGATGGCTGCGCCCTCTTCGATTCGCTGCATGGAGATCTGCTTGGTCTGATTGGCCAGATTGGTGGCCTGCACCTGCAGGTCGGCGTTAACGCCAGGATAGGGTGGTGAATCGTCTTCCTTGTGCTGCACGGTGATATTCAGCATGCCCCGGTAGTCGCTGCGTGGCAGATTGTAGGCGCGGGCCACTTCAGGGGCGATAATCGTGGAGCTGAAGGCGCTGAAATGCACCCTGTAATCATCGAAATCGCGAAACTTGCCCGCGTGAGCAATCGCCGGCAGGAGCAGGGCCGTGGCGGCAATAATCGTCAATGTGCGCAGGGTTGCCATCTCGAGCCTCCCGTAGGGGTGGTTTAGGTATAACTATAGACCCGCCAGGGGACGGCCTGGCAGATGGGGCCTGCGACCGCTATTCGACGACTGCCGCCGACGCTTCCCGTGCAGTTTTTCCGCCCGGCGATGTCTTCAGCGGTTGGTCGATAATCCGGAGAATGGATTCCACCTCGGCGAACTGGGACTGAAGTTTTAACGCATTTTTTTCCAGCTCCTCGATGCGGGATTCCAGCGTTTCGCGAGAGTCGTTGATTTTGCGCAGATTCTCGAGCCGTTTTTCCATCTGCGCCTTGTGTTCCTTGATCTGGCGCACCAGCGGCGTCATTACCGCCTTGTTCCATTTGTCCGCATCACGATGGGCACGATAGAACACGTTGCGGGCATGACTGACCAGACTGATAAAGAATTTCTTCACCACGAAGGATTGCTCGGTCATGGTCGTGAACGGGCTCTTGCGAAATTCTTCGGCATCGGCGTACAACTGCTCGAGATCCTTTACATACTTTGTGGTGACATAGAGCACCGGCTTGACGTTATCGATGCCGTGTTCTTTCTGGAACTTGCGGTAGATCGTGGTTACCAGACGGCTGAGCTGCCGGTTGTATTCATCGACCTCCTGCAGCATGCCCTGAGCGGAGTCGAAGAAGCTCTTCATGCCGTCCTTGAGGCCATGGGTGGTCCAGCTGCCGGTCATCTGTTTTCGGGTCCTGTTAACCAGGTCGTCGAGCCGTTTCAGGTCCAGCAGCTTTTTGAGCTCTTCGCTCCGTTCGGAGAGGATGCGTTTGTTGGCCTGAAAACTTTCCACATTCTGATGATAGGCAACCTGCTCCTCACGGGTCTTTTTCATCAGGTGCGTGATCACGTCGTCGTTCTTGCCCGATAAGCCACGCAACTCCTCGAGTTGCGATGTGGTGGCGTTCAGGCGCTGCGAAAGCAGATCGTGTGTCTCTTTGATCATGCCGCCAATTTCGGTGGTGACATGTTCGCGGACCAGCCGCTGTTTGTAGGGAAGGATCTCTTCTGCAAGCAGGGTTTCGAGCGCCAGGACATTGCTGCGCTCCAGCAGTTCACGATCGTGACGGATCTTGGCCAGAAGCCCCTTTTGGGCGGACACCGGAAAGACGGTTTCACTATCGATGCCAAGGACTTCGGCCGCCTTTCCCCGCTGCTCCGCGATCGTGTGCGTGATGCTCGATTCGCCCCTAAGCTCGTCCCAGAGTGTATCCACCTTGTTCAGCACCACGATCAATCCCTTGCCTTTCTCCTTGCGCAGGGGCATGACATTGTGTCGCCACATGTCCAGATCGGATTTGGTAACACCCGTGTCGGCGGCGAGGATGAACATTACGGCCTGGGCACTCGGTAGCATGCTCACCGTCAGCTCCGGTTCGGAACCGAGTGCATTCATTCCCGGCGTATCGAGAATGACCAGTCCTTTTTTTAGCAAAGGGTGCGGGAAGCTGATGAGCGCATGGCGCCACATCGGGATGTCGATTTCATCCGGGAAGGTGCCATCGTTTAACCTGGAGTAGTCGTCCTTCTCGCAGAATAGTCCCAGCTTTTCGGCCTCGGCTCTGGGTACGCTCTTGGTCCGGACTACCTCCTGGAAGGCTTCGGCCATACTCTCGGGGCTCGACAGGTCCAGTTCGATCTGTGCCCAATGAATCGGTTCCGCCTTATATTCGTTGAGGCTGGTCTCGTTCAGGCGCGTTTCGATGGGCAGCAGTCGCACGTAGGCCTGCTCCGCATCGGTATCGTAGAATAGTTCGGTCGGACACATGGTGGTGCGGCCGGCCTCGGAGGGCAGTAGCCGCCGATCATATTCCGAAAAGAAGATGGCGTTGATGAGTTCCGTCTTGCCCCGCGCAAACTCGGCGACAAAGGCGATCGTCAGCCGGTCGGAGCGCAAGGACTGCAGGATCTCGTAGATCCGCAACTCGTCCTCGGGGTCCCCCACCCCGGCCTTATCCAGCCAGCGTTGATATTTCTCGATGCCGGCAATGACCTCGTTCTTCCAGTGGTCGAATGCCTGGATTTGTTCATTGAAACGCATGTGTTCCATTGCTCGCCTCTTGTTCGGTCCATGGTCGCGCCGGACCAGGGGAGTCCACTATAGGTAAATCGTCGCCGATAACAAGTGAATCAGGTCCTGTCTTTCGGCTCTCGTTGAATTGCAGCACTCTCTGGCAGCTGACCCGGTGACCGGATCCGGACCCTCTTGTCGCGACCGGTCTGCCCGCTCACCATCTCGATCTGCGCACGGTTGACGTCAAATGTCCTGGCAAGATACCTGAGCAGATGGGCATTGGCCTTGCCGTCGACCGGGGGTGCGGTTATGCGTACTTTCAGTACGCCGCCGTGCGGTCCGGTAATTTCATCACGGCGGGCCCGCGGCTGGATTCGCAGGGATAACAGCAGCTCCTCCCCCTTCCACTCGAACCATGCGGGCATGGTCAGCCGCCCAGTGCCAGCTGGCGGACCGGCGGCAGGACCAGCATCTTCAGCACCTGCAGTCCGAGGATTGCCACCAGCGGCGACAGGTCCAGGCCGGACATCGGAGGGATGAAGCGGCGCACCGGCCGCAGTACCGGCTCGGTCAGGCTGTGAAGGATAGAGGAGACCGGACTGTAGGCACCCGGATTCACCCAGCTCAAAACGGCCTGAATAATTACCGCAAAGATGAATACATTGAAGGCCAGATCCACCAACTCGACGATCGTCAGACCGATGAGTGTACCCACCGGCTGAATGGCGCCGGTCGCGATCAGTCCGGGTAGATAGCCCGCTCCCACCCGAGCGCCGACCAGGGCTACCGCAAGCAGCTGAATGAGAAACATCAGTACCAGGGAGGCGACATCGATGCCCCCGATGCCCGGGATTAGCCGCCGTAGCGGCCGCAACGGCGGATTGGTGATTTTGACGAGGAACTGCGATACCGGATTGTAGAAGTCCGCTTGCAGTTGCTGCAGCAGAAAGCGCAGCAGGATCGCCAACACATAGAGAGAGAACAGCGTGCCGATGAGAAACTGCAGTGGTGTGGTCAGGTAGCCGTTCATGGTTTTTCACTTTCCAGCTTGTCGGCCAACTCGACCGCGCGATCCCTTGCGCCGCTAACGGCCTTCTCAAACAGCTCACGCAGGCCGCCCTCTTCGAACAGGGCCACGGCACGTTCGGTGGTGCCGCCGGGCGAGGTGACCCGGGCCCGCAGGGTGGCGCTGTCGTCGAGGCTTTCCAACGCCAGCTTGGCGGCACCGAACGCGGTCTGTAGCGAGAGTAACCGGGCGGTCTCCCGTTTCAGCCCCAGGCTGGTGCCGGCATTTTCGAGCAGTTCCATCATTAGGAAGAAATACGCCGGACCGCTTCCTGAGACCGCCGTAACCGCGTCCATTTGCGACTCGTCATCGAGCCACAGCGTGAGCCCGACCGCCCGCAGCATGGCCTCCGCCAGTTCCCGCTGGTCCGCCTGCACCCGGGCATTGGCAAACAGGGCGGTTGCCCCGCTGCCCACCAGTGAAGGCGTGTTGGGCATGGTGCGCACGATGGCACAGGGGCCTCCCAGCCAGCGCTCGATAGCCTCGATGCGGATCCCGGCCGCGATCGAGATCACCAGCCGCTGTTTCTCAAGGACGCTGTTCCCGATTGCCTGGCAGGCTTCGCGCATGACCTGGGGCTTGACTGCCATTACCACCACTTCCGCCTGTGCCGTCAATTCGCGGTTGTCTGCCGTGGTGTGGACGCCGAAACGCCGGCCCAGTGCCTCACGCCGTTCCGCATCCGGATCGGCCACCCACAACTGTGCAGCCGGAAAGCCGTCGGCGATCAGGCCACCAATGAGGCTGGAGGCCATGTTGCCCCCGCCGATGAAACCGATGGTCTTGTTTTCCATAGACTCCCCGCTTCGATAGTTCCGTATTGGCTTTGATTTCAAACCGCAAAGGCGCAAAGCGCGCAAAGATCGATGATTTTCTGGATTCTGCATCGCAAGGCCCAACAAACAACCTGAGTTACGAAAATTTCGGGTTGCCATAACTACCATAGGTTACGGCACTTTCCTCTCTAGCCGCATTCTGAAGCGAACGGCACAAAATATACGGTCACTCTGCTCTCGTCTTGACAGGCCATCAGGTCTTCGCGCACTTTGCGCCTTTGCGGTAAATCTCTTAGGTGTTCACTAACGATAGTTTCTTGGCCCGAAGATGGCTGTGCCGATGCGCACCATCGTTGCCCCTTCGGCCACGGCCGCTTCGAGATCGTGCGACATGCCCATGGACAGGGTATCGAGATCCAGCCCATCCCGCTGCAAAGCCGTTTTCGCCTCGCGAAGTTTCCGAAACGGTTCCCGCTGTTTCTCGAAGTCATCAGCAGGTGCCGGGATACACATCAGACCGCGCAGGCGAAGATTGGGCAATGCCGTTACCTCATGTGCCAGATTCGGGAGTTCATCAAGGCCTGCCCCGGATTTGCTGACTTCACCGCTGACGTTCACCTGCAGGCAAATGTTGAGCGGCGGTATTCCCTCGGGACGTTGCTCGCTCAGGCGTCGGGCGATCTTCAGGCGATCGACACTGTGCACCCACTGGAAGTTTTCGGCGATCGGTCGTGTCTTGTTGGACTGGATGGGACCGATGAAATGCCATTGCAGGTTCAACCCGAACAGGGCTGTCACCTTGTCGGTTGCCTCCTGCAAATAGCTTTCGCCAAATAGCTGCTGACCGGCCTCGGCGCATGCGCGGATAGCTTCGGCAGGGCGGGTCTTGCTGACCGCCACCAGCGCCACCGCGGCCTCTTCGCGGCCGAAGCGTTTTTCGGCCCTGCGGAGGCGGTCACGGACGGCTTCGAGCCGTCTGGTTAGGTTGTCGTTGTTGTACGTCATGCGGGTACGTTATAAGGTATCGGCTCGCGTTCATGTCCGGTTGTCGCGGACCAGAAACTCCTCAGGGGAATTGTAATGGATATCACGGAACTGCTTGCCTTTGGCGTCAAGAATGGCGCTTCCGACTTGCATCTCTCCGCTGGGCTTCCGCCGATGATCCGCGTCGATGGCGATATCCGTCGCATCAATGTACCGCCAATGGAACACAAGGTCGTGCATGGACTCGTGTACGATATCATGAACGATAAGCAGCGCAAGGATTTCGAGGAGTATCTGGAGACAGACTTCTCCTTCGAAATCAAAGGGCTGGCGCGTTTTCGCGTCAATGCCTTCAATCAGAATCGCGGCGCCGGGGCGGTGTTCCGTACCATTCCCTCCAAGATCCTGACGATGGAGGAACTGCACTGTCCCCCTATCTTCAAGGATATCACCGACACCCCGCGCGGAATGGTGCTGGTGACCGGACCCACCGGTTCGGGTAAGTCGACCACGCTGGCGGCGATGGTCGATTACAAGAATAACAGTGATTACGGGCACATACTCACCGTCGAAGACCCCATCGAGTTTGTGCACGAGTCGAAAAAGTGCCTCATCAACCAGCGCGAGGTGCATCGCGACACGCTGGGTTTCAATGAGGCCCTGCGCTCCGCACTGCGTGAAGATCCCGACACCATCCTGGTCGGTGAGATGCGTGACCTCGAGACCATTCGCCTGGCACTTACCGCAGCCGAAACCGGTCACCTGGTGTTTGGCACCTTGCACACCAGTTCTGCGGCCAAGACCATTGACCGTATCATCGATGTGTTTCCGGCGGCGGAAAAGGACATGGTCCGCGCCATGCTGTCCGAATCCCTGCGGGCGGTCATCTCCCAGACCTTGCTGAAGAAGGTCGGGGGCGGCCGTGTCGCCGCGCATGAGATCATGATCGGTACCCCCGCCATTCGTAACCTCATTCGCGAGGGTAAGGTGGCCCAGATGTATTCCGCCATACAGACCGGGCAGCAGTTGGGCATGCAGACCCTCGATCAGAACCTCTCTGAACTCCTGAACAAGGGCGTTATCGGAAAACAGGATGCCCGCGCCAAGGCCTCGAACAAAGACGCCTTCAAATAGTCGCGAGTAGCTAGTGGCTAGTAGCGAGTGGACCTCGCCGCCGGCCGCTGACCCTCGCAACTAGTAACTAGCCACTAGCCACTGAGCCAGCCATGGAATTCGACTCGCTTTTAAAATTGATGGTGCACAAGAACGCCTCGGATCTGTTCATCACCGCCGGCATACCGCCGAGTATGAAGATCTCGGGCAAGATCGGGCCGGTTGCCAAGGGCAGCTTGACGCCCGACCAGGCCAAGCAGATTTGCTACGGCATCATGAATACCGAGCAGAGGGCGGAATTCGAAGCAAGGCGCGAAAGCAATTTCGCCTTGAGCCGCTCCGGTATCGGGCGGTTCCGTGTCAACGTCTTTCAGCAGCGCAATCAGGTAGGTATGGTGCTGCGCAAAATAGAGACCAAGATCCCGACGTTTGATGATCTGGATCTGCCGGACGTCCTGCGCGAACTGACCATGACCAAGCGCGGTATCGTCCTGTTTGTGGGTGGCACCGGTTCCGGTAAATCCACCTCGCTGGCGGCCATGGTGGACCACCGCAATACCCAGAGTACGGGTCATATCATCACCATCGAAGACCCTATCGAGTACATTCACCAGCACAAGGGGTGCATCGTGACCCAACGGGAGGTGGGCATCGATACCGACACCTTCGAGGATGCACTCATCAACACACTGCGCCAGGCGCCTGATGTCATTTTGATTGGCGAGATCCGTCACCGCGAGACCATGGAGCATGCCATTGCCTTCGCCGAGACCGGCCACCTCTGCCTGGCGACTCTCCATGCCAATAACGCCAACCAGGCCATGGATCGCGTGATCAACTTCTTCCCGGAGGATCGCCGGCCGCAGCTGTTGATGGACCTTTCGCTGAACATGAAAGCGGTCATCGCGCAGCGCCTGATCCCGAAAAAGGATGGCATCGGCCGGCGGGCCGCGGTTGAGGTGATGATCAACACACCACTGATGGCCGACCTGATCCACAAGGGCGAAGTCCATCAGATGAAGGAGCTGATGAAAAAGTCCGGCGAACAGGGCATGCAGACCTTTGACCAGGCGCTATACAACCTTTATATGGAGGGATCCATTAGCTTCGAAGACGCCACTCGCAACGCCGACTCACCCAACGAGGTTCGTATCATGGCGAAACTCGGTGCCGCCGAATCATCCGAAGATCTCACCAAAGGCCTCGAAGGCCTGACCTTGGAGGAGACCACCGATGAAGACGGTCCGGGCGGGTTGATTCGCTGAGTCTTGTCGCGGGTGTGGGAAAAAACCTTTCACCGCAGACGACTACATCCATGTAGTCGTCTGCGGTGCAATCTGCAGTTGTCCTGGCGCTCTTTGCGTTTTCGCCTGCATGGATGTAGGTGAGGGGCGTGAGCAGGAGCGGAAGCTTTTCGGTGAAGTTTCCCTAAAATATCGTTTCAGCTTCAAATACCGGGCCGTCGACGCAGACCCGCTTCATGGCCGGGCCACTCTCGGTGGTAACCTGGATGGTGCAGCCGGCACAGCCGCCGACGCCGCAGGCCATGAACTCCTCCATGGAGACCTGGCACGGGAGGTCGAAATCCTTCGCCACGGCCGCGACCGCCTCCAGCATGGGGTGTGGTCCGCAGGCGTAGACAGACACCTGCTCACGCTGTGCGGCATCCATCGTTTCCAGCCAGTGTCGCGCCAGATCGGTGACGAAGCCCTCGTGGCAGCCGGCATAGCCCTGCAGGCTGCAGAGTCGGCTGGCGATATCCCAGTCCTCGAGCAGCGGCATGGCGCCGGTCACTCCGCCGGGGATGCCGGGTACCAGAATCTGTGATGGGCGTACGCGAAACGGGAAGGGCACTTCCGAGCCCATGAGCACCAGCGGCTCATAGCCTCCCGTGCGTCGCACTTCCTCGGCCAGGAAAATCATGGGCGGGATCCCCACGCCGCCGCCGATAAGCAGTGGACGCTTCCGTTCCCGGTCGACCGTAAAACCGTTCCCGATCGGGCCGAGGGTACTGATTCGCTCGCCCACCCGCCGTTGCGCGAGCAGGTGCGTGCCTTCCCCGAAGGCCTTGTAGAGCAGCTGGATCTCACCGCGCTCCCCGTCACTGCGCATGATGGAAATGGGACGACGTAGCGGGCGACTGGCATCGCAGGTCAGGTGTACGAAACTCCCTGGCCCGGCCTTGGCAGCAATTTTCGGCGCCGCCAGACGCAAAACGTGCTGGTCACCCTCGTAGTGCTCGTGGGCCAGTATCCCGGCCTCTTCCAGGAAGAGGGTATTGCGATGCGGTTTGGTCATTTAAGTGGCTAATGGTTGTCTTGGCGCTCGAAGACAATACGGCCCTCGAGCAGGGTATGGGTGACGCGGCCCTTCAGCTCCCAGCCGAGGAGCGGCGTGTTTTTTCCGCGGCTGACCAGCGTCTCTTCACTCACCTGCCACCAGGCCTCCGGATCGAAAATACAGACATCGGCTGGCGCATCGAGTGCCAGCGTCCCGAGGCCATTCCCCAGTACTTCGGCCGGGCCGATCGTCAGTCGGGCCAGGGCGTCACTGCGTGGAAGTACCTTCTCGTCGGCGAGACGCAACAGCAGCGGCAGCAGCGTTTCGAGCGCCGAGATTCCGGGTTCGGTGTCGGAAAACGGCGCCAGTTTGGCGTCCGGGTCGTGGGGCTGGTGGTCGGAGCAGACGGAGGTGATGACGCCATCGGCCAGGGCGGCGCGCAGGCCGTCGCGATCACGGAAGGTGCGTAGCGGCGGTCGTACATGGCAGAGACTGTCGAATACACCGATGTCCATTTCGGTGAGGAACAGTTGGTGGGCGGTGACATCGCAGGTCACCGGCAGACCCCGGGCACGGGCGGCGGCCACCATCTCGACGGCTCGCGCCGTCGACAGCCGGCTGAAGTGGGCCCGCACCCCGGTTCTTTCCACCAGGATCAGGTCGCGGGAGATCCCGATGACCTCGGCGCACTCGGGGATGCCCGGCAGGCCGAGTCGGGTACTCACCTGTCCCTCGTGAAGGCAGCCGTGACCACCGAGCCAGGGATCCTCACTATTGATGAACACCGTGAGCCCCAGAGTGGCGGCATACTCCAGGGCCCTGCGCATCACCAGGGTGTTGTGAACCGGCCGCGATGCGTTGCTGACCGCGATACAGCCGCTCTCCTGCAGTGCCAGCATTTCCGCCAGGTGTTCTCCGGCAAGCCGGGCGGTGAGTGCTCCCAAGGGCAGAACCCGGCTGTTGCCCGCCTTGCCGGCACGGTAGAGGATCTGTTCGGCGACCGCCGGGTTGTCGATGACCGGATCGGTATCGGGGGGACAGCAGAGGGTGGTGATCCCGCTGGCTGCCGCGGCGGCGGTTTCACTGGCGATGGTGCCTTTGTGCTCCTGTCCGGGCTCGCGTAGTCGCGACTGCAGGTCGATCAGGCCGGGACAGACGACCCGGCCCGCGGCATTAATGGTGCGCTGCGCCTCGAACCCGGGCGGCGCCGTACCGATTCCGGCCATCCGGCCATCGCGAATGAAGAGGTCCGCCTCCCGGTCGAGGTTCTGGGAGGGGTCGACAAGCCGTCCGCCGCGGATGTGGATGGCACCGCTCATGACGTCTCTCCCCCGGTTTCCGCACCCGGTTGCCGGCCCAGAGCCATCGCCATGACCGCCATGCGTATGGCGATGCCGTTGCTGACCTGTTCCAGAATGACCGAGCGTGGGCCGTCGGCCACCTCGGAGCTGATTTCCACCCCGCGGTTGATGGGGCCCGGGTGCATGACGATGGCATCCGGCTTGGCCAGGCTGAGTTTCTCCTCGGTAAGACCGTAACGCTGGAAGAATTCGTGTTCGCTGGGGAGCAGACCGCCCTCCATGCGTTCGCGCTGCAGGCGCAGCATAATCACCACATCGACACCCGCCAGGCCCGACTCCATGTCGTGAAAGACGTGCACGCCCAGACTGCGATGATCCATCGGCAGCAGGGTCTTGGGCCCGATAACCCGCACCTCACCGACCCCCAGCGTGGTCAATGCGTGGATCTGGGAACGGGCCACCCGTGAGTGCAGAATGTCACCGACGATCGCCACTCGCAGGTCACCGAAGTCCCCTTTGTGACGACGAATCGTGAAGGTGTCGAGCATCGCCTGGGTGGGATGGGCGTGCTGACCGTCGCCGGCGTTGATGACCGAGATATGCGGTGCCACATTCTGTGCGATGAAGTGGGCTGCGCCGCTGTCGGCGTGGCGGACGACGAACATGTCGCAGTGCATCGCCTCCAGGTTGTGGAGCATGTCCAGCAGGCTTTCACCCTTGGAGGCCGCGGAGGTGGTGATGTTGATGTTGAGTACGTCGGCAGAGAGGCGCTTGGCGGCCAATTCGAAGGTGGTGCGGGTACGCGTACTGTTTTCAAAGAAGAGGTTGACCACCGTCTTGCCGCGCAGCAGTGGCACCTTCTTCACGGCCTGGGCTTTGATGTTGGCGAAGGACTCGGCAAGGTCAAGGATGTCGATCAGGGTCTGGCGTTGCAGCCCCTCGATGGTAAGGAAATGCCGAAGGTTGCCGTTGGCATCCAGCTGCAGATTCTTCAGCGTGTTCATTTCACCCGCTTCAGGCTGAGGGTCAGTGGTTTCGGTCCGGTAAGTTTGACCTGCTCGCTCGGGCTCAGGTCCATCGACAGGCCCGCCACATCGGCGCATACGGGCAGTTCGCGGCCGCTGCGCTCCACCAGGATGCTGAGTAGCACCGAGGCGGGACGGCCATAGTCGAAGATTTCATTCAGGGCGGCACGGATGGTACGGCCGGTCTGCAGGACGTCATCAACCAGAATGATGTGACGGTCCTCCACCTCGAACGGCAGATTCGAGGGCTTGACCTGCGGATGGACGCCGATGCGCTCGAAGTCGTCGCGATAAAAGCTGATGTCGAGCGTTCCCAGCGGCTCCTCGATACCCAACAGGCAGTGCAGGTGCTCGGCAACCCAAACCCCACCCGTGTGAATACCGATCATCAGCGGCGCGGTGACCTCGCGCTCCTCCAGGGTCGCGCGCAAGCGGGCCGCCATGCCCGCCAGCACCCGGTCGAGATCGTGTTGTAACGGTGTCGTCATTTGCTGTGTTGATCCAGCCAGGCCTGCAGGATGATTCGGGCGGCAAGCCGGTCCACGTCCTCTTTCCGGTAACGGCTGCCGTGCGCCTCCATGAGGAGACCCGAGGCCTCCAGCGACGTGAAGCGCTCGTCCTCCATGTATACCGGCAGATTGTACCTGCCCCGTAATTGATTACCAAAGCGGCGGGCGCGATGGGTCAATTCCTGCTCTCCGCCTTCCCGATCGAGGGGCAGTCCCACGACCAGGGCGACCGGGCGCCACTCCTCTATCAGCTGCGAAATACCCTCCCAGTCAGGTCGTTGATCACGACTTCTCAGGGTGATCAGTTCACGCGCTCCGCCGGTGAGCGTCTGACCCACGGCGATGCCAATGAATCGCAAGCCGTAATCGAAGCCAAGCACGTTGCCGCTTTCGGTGCGCTCGGATTTGGCGTTCACGCGTGTCCGATCTGACTGGACAGCAGGTTGACATCCACGCCGAGCAGGGCCGCTGCCGCCGCCCAGCGCTGCTCGGGTGCGGTTTCGAACAGGGTGGGCGGATCGGCCGGCCCGCTCAGCCAGGCATTGTTGGCGATCTCTTCCTCCAGCTGGCCGGCGCCCCAGCCGGCATAGCCGAGGGCAAACAGGTGCCGTTTGGGGCCCTCTCCATGGGCGATGGCGGAGAGCACATCACGGGAGGTGGTGACGGCGATTTCGTCGGTGACCTTGAGACTGGAGTCCCATGCCCCTACCGGTGCATGGACCACGAATCCGTGCTCAGGCTCGACCGGGCCGCCCTCGAAGACCGGCATCTGCAAATCCACGCGGGGGCTGGCTTCGATATCCATATGCTCGAGCACCTCGCCAAGCGTCAACCCGGAAGGGCGATTGATCACAATCCCCATGGCTCCCTTTTGGTTGTGCTCGCAAATATAGGTGACCGTGTGTGAGAAATTCGGGTCCGCCAGCGCGGGCATGGCGATCAGAAAGTGGTTGGTAAGACAGGAGGTTTCGCTCATAACCATAGTATCGGGAAGCACCGGTGCTGTGTCGAGGGCCGAAAGCTGTTGTTCCTGGAGAGCATGGGGAAGTTTCAACCGCCAAGTTCGAAAAGGCGCTGATTCTGCCCTGAACCTCTCTCCCCGTGGTCCGTCATCTGCCGGGGTCTTTTTCTTTGCAGCCCGGGATCGGATCACCGGGTGCCGAACTGGTTGCCGGATTCGAACTGCCATACCCGGATGATATGCAATATATCCATTTCCTGACGCATGGCATCGCTGAACGGGGCGAATGGCGCTGCCATTTTGACAATGCGGACGGCGGCGTCATCGAGCGATTTCTTTCCCGAGGACTGCCGGACCTCGACCTTGTGAAGAGTGCCATCCGGCTTGATGGCCACATCCAGCATCAGACTGCCGGTGAGTCCCTTGCGTCGGGCCTCTTCCGGATAGTTCAGATTGCCGATGCGCTCCACCTTGCGCCGCCAGTGTTCTTCATACGCCGCATGCTCGTATTTCCGAGTGCTTGCCGAAATGTACGTGTGTCTCGGTCGCTGCGCATAGGATTGCTGACGGCGACGGATATCGGCAGAGAGCCGGGCAGCCTCCCGGCTCCGACTGAGCAGGTCCGCCGCTGTCGGCATATCGGGCCGGGCCTTGGGTGGGACCTTGTCGGCGGATTCCATCTGGATCCGGCTTTCCGGGGCGGTTATCACCTGGGAGCGCTCCGGCCGGGGCGGGGGCGAACTGGGTGCGCGGGTACGTTCGGCATCCCCTTTCTCCGGCGTCGGCCGGCGGTTGGAGACGGCGCTGGAGGGCCTGACCTTCTCCTTGACGCTGCCCCCGCCCTCCTGATCCGCCTGTGCCAGATAATCCGCCTCTTCCGGGGCCTTTTCGCTCTTGCTCTGGACCAGTGTGATATCGAGGGAGAGCGGCCGGGGCTCGGGATTGGTGAAGTCCTCGAGATCAAAGGTCACGCCCAGGATCACCAGGGCGTGGAATGCTACGGCAAAAAACAGCGTCAGCCCGATGCGGTCGGCATTGCCGGGCTCGAACTGGGGTGGCGGGGGAAGCGTCTCGGCCATGAGGTGATTATACAGGGCCGAAGCCCTCGGGTCGTGAGGTGTCGCGCGGATTTTCCGACCGCTGAGGGCAGGGAGGGTCCCGATCGCCGCTGATGACGCGGGGCCTTGCTCTTCCCCTGTGGTCAAGAGAACCGCGCGAATGACCTGTTGCTGTCCTCAGTGGTGAGCTTTTCCAGTTGCCCGCCTATCGAGTTTGCGGTCGATGACGTCCATCAACTGTCCCCCGATATCCAGGTCGCAGGCGGCATCCAGTTCGCGGATGCAGGTGGGACTGGTGACGTTGATTTCGGTCAGAAAGTCGCCGATGACGTCCAGTCCGACAAAGATCAGGCCCATTTTCCGCAGCTTCGGCGCTACCTGTTTGCAAATCCAGCGGTCGCGGGCACTCAGGGGTATGGTCTCGCCGCGACCGCCCGCTGCCAGATTGCCGCGAATATCGCCCTGGGCGGGAATGCGCGCCAGGGCATAGGGCGCCGGTTCGCCGTCGATGAGCAGGATGCGCTTGTCCCCGGCACGGATCTCCGGCACGAAGCGCTGCGCCATGATAAATCCGGTGCCGTTGCCGGTGAGGGTTTCGATGATGACATTGAGGTTGGTATCCGCCCCCTCCACCTTGAAGATGGAGGCCCCGCCCATGGCACCCAGTGGCTTGAACACGGTGGCACCCTGTTCGGCATGAAAGGCGCGCAGAGCATCGGCATCGCGGCTAACCAGTGTGGGTGGAGTGCATTGCGGGAACCAGGCGGTAAAGAGCTTTTCGTTGGCATCCCGCAGGGAAGCGGCACGATTCACCACCAGCGCGCCCGCTTCCTCGGCACGCTCGAGCAGATAAGTGGTGTAGATGAATTCCATATCGAAGGGCGGATCCTTGCGCATCAGGATCACGTCCAGAGAGCCCAGCGGGTGCACTGCCGGCTCCTCCAGGTCATACCAGTGGTGTGGATCGGCGTGGACCCGGAGTGGACGCATGCGCGCCGATGGCATGCCGTCGCGCAGAAACAGGTCCCGCTGTTCCATATAGCGCAATTCCCAGCCGCGGCGCTGGGCCGCCAGCAGCATCGCCAGCGTGCTGTCTTTTTTGTAGCTGATGGCTCCTATGGGATCCATCACCACCCCGACCGTAACCGTCATTTTGTCTCGTCTCCCATGTGTTCCGCAACTTCGCGCGCCGCCGCGAGCAAGGCGAGGCGAGCGATGACGCCATAGGCGTAGAAACGGTTCTTGCCGGCATCGGGGTCTTCGCGGGAGTCGGGGTTATTGCACACCTCCGCGAAAGCCAGCGGCTCGAAATGCATACCCGGGGCATTGAGATTTTCGTTACGGCCGCGGCCCGTATGCACGCGATAGAAACCGCCGACCACAAAATGGTCGATCATGTAGACCACCGGCTCAGCCACGGCTTCCGGATTGCCCCAGGTCTCGAACGTGTACACCCCTTCCTGGACGATGACGCGGGAGACCGCCTGTCCCTCCTTGGTCTTGGACATGCGGGTGCGCTGCTTGCGGTTGAGTTCATGCGCCTCTTCGGGGGAATGCAAAGTGGTGATACCCATGCCATAGGTACCTGATTCCGCCTTTACCACCACGTAGGGTTTCTGGGCGATCCCGTACCGGTCGTATTTCTCCTGAATGGCGTTGAGCAGGGCTCCGGCATTTCTGGCTACACAGTCCTCGCCCTCACGCTTCATGAAATCGATTTCGCCGCAGTTGCGGAAAAGCGGATCGATCAGCCAGGGATCGATATCCACCAGTTCGGCGAACTCGTTGGTCACCGTGCGATAATGGCCGAAGTGCTCCGACTTGATGCGATTCGACCAGCCGAGTTCCAGCGGTGGAATCAAGGGCTGCTCGATGTTTTCGAGAACGGGAGGGCGTCCTCCGGACAGGTCGTTGTTAAGCAGCACCACGCAAGGGAAGAAGTTGCCCACACCCACTTTGTTTCCTTCGCGACGCAATGGTTCGAGGTGCACCTTGCGACCTGATGGCAGTTCGAGGGTCTGGGAAGCCTCGAGGTCGGGCAGCAGGGAACCGAGCCGTACCTCGAATCCCGCCTTGCCAATCAGATCCTGCAGGGTAGCCAGACTCTCCAGATAGTAGAGATTACGGGTATGGCTCTCGGGGATCAGCAGCATCCGGGTCGCCGAGGGGTAAATGCGTTCCATGGCCGACTGGATCGCCTGAATGCACAGTCCCTCAAAGGCAGAACTGAGATTGTTGAAGCCCGCAGGGAAGAGGTTGGTGTCTACCGGCGCCAGCTTGAAACCTGCATTACGCAGATCCACCGAGGCGTAGAAAGGGGCCGGCGTTTGCAGGAACTGACTGCGAAACCAGGACTCGATCCGCGGTTGATTCTCCAAAAGGTGCGACTCAAGCAGAAGGAGAGGACCGGTCGGGGCAGTTGTCAGGTGCGGAACGGCATCCAGTTGATTTACAATCATTCTTGGCAGGAACTCTTAAGTTGTTGAATGAATTGGTCGGATTTTAGCAGCAACGGACCTGCATGAGATAATTCGCCGGCATGGGCAGTGTCTCGCAAGGTCTACAAATTATGTGGCCCTTATGCGACAAAAGCCAAGCACTACCGGTGCTCTTTCAAATCTGTTCAAGGTGGGCGTGTTCCGATAGGATGAAGCCTGCAACAGCGAATAGTGGTTGACCCGGGAGGGAGCGTGTCAGGGGAAGCAGCAGCTCGGAGCAGGACCGCGGACCAGATCAAGGTGATGGTCATCGATGACAGCAAGACCATTCGCCGCACCGCTGAGAGTCTTCTCAAGAAGGAGGGCTGTACCGTCTTTACGGCAAATGACGGCTTCGAAGCGCTCGCCAAAATCGCCGACCATGAGCCGGACATCATCTTTGTCGATATCATGATGCCGCGCCTCGACGGTTATCAGACCTGTGCCCTTATCAAGCACAATAAGAAATTCAGCAAAGTTCCGGTGATCATGCTCTCCAGCAAGGATGGGCTGTTCGACCGGGCGCGGGGCCGTATCGTGGGTTCGGAGCAGTACCTCACCAAGCCCTTTACCAGGGAGGAACTCCTTGGTGCCATCAAAGAGCACGTACTGAACCCGAATTGAGCAGTTAACCAAGTATAACGAAAAGCGGCATTTGCCGAATCGCCTAACTTAAAAACGGGAGACCAGTTATGGCGCAGATCCTGATTGTCGATGACTCGCCGACGGAAATTCATGTGGCTCGTTCCGTACTCGAGAAGCTGGGGCATATTATCGAGATCGCCGAAAACGGCGAAGACGGCATCAGTAGAGCCAAGGAGTTCAAGCCGGACCTGATCCTCATGGATGTTGTGATGCCCGGCATGAACGGTTTTCAGGCCACACGAAAGATCAGCAAAGACCCTGAACTTGCCGAGATCCCGATCATCATTGTCACCAGCAAGGATCAGGAGACCGATCGTGTCTGGGGATTGCGCCAGGGCGCAAAGGCCTACATCACCAAACCGGTAGCCGAAGACGAACTGGTGGAGAAGGTGAACTCGGTGCTGGGCGCCTGAGAACGGCATGGCAGCGGATACGGAAAAGACACCCTTCGACCTGCTGAGGGATATCGAGCGACGCAGCCGGGCCAATGCCCGCGGTCTTCCTGAGCAGGTCGAGATCCAGACCACCTGGGCAGGCATCGGGTTTCGGGTCGGTGATGCGCATCTGGTGGCGCCTTTGGGAGTCGTTCGGGAGATCCTGACCTTTCCTGTGCTCACCCGGGTTCCGGGGGCCAAGGTATGGATGAAAGGCATCGCCAACGTGCGCGGTAATCTGCTCCCGGTCACTGATCTGAAAGGTCTGCTTGTGGGTAAATCGACGCCCATGCGGCAGAGTGCGCGGGTATTGGTGGTTAACAACGGTACGGTCAGTGCAGGGCTGCTGGTCGATGAGGTCTTTGGACTGCGCCACTTTCTCGACGAGGATTTCAGCGACAGTGCCGAAGCGGTTCCGGAGTTTATCCGCCGTTTCATCAACGGTATCTATCGTCAGAATCAGGAGATCTGGGGCCATGTAAACCTGCATGCCCTGGTCGAAAGTGACGAATTCATGCACGTCGCCGCCTGACGGTAGGGTGCCGAGGGCGCGCTGTTTCGTTTTTCGGAGTTTCTTTAGGAGCGGGAGAAATGGGTTTGAAGGGTAACGATAAGGGCTCGAGTAGCGCTGGGGGAAAGGGCCTTGCGGTCATTATCGTCTTGCTGCTCGTTTTCGTGGGGCTGATGGGCGCCGTCTCCTGGCGCGTTGGTATACAAGATACCAACGACAAGCAGTACATCGGTCTGCTGGGTGAACAGAGAGTGCTTTCGCAGCAGATCACGAAATTCGCGGGTCAGGCGACACAAGGAAAACCAGAGACCTATTCCCAGCTGAAGAACTACCGCGATCGATTTGCCGAATCGCTTCAAGTCCTGCAATCCGGCGACCCGGAAACGGGCCTGCCTCCGTCACCGGAGAGCGTCAGCGAGGAACTCGAGCGGGTGGAGCTCCTGTGGCAGCGCTTTGATAACAATATCCAAACCATCGACAAGAGTGGGGCGGTGGTAACGAAGTTGCGCGGCATTGTGCAGGACATCAATGAAAGTTCGTCGCAGATGCTGGTGCTCACTGATGAAGTCGCCACCCTGATGACCGAAAAGGAACTCCCGGGTACGCAAATCTACCTGGCCAGCCGGCAATTAATGCTGAGTCAGCGTATCATCAACAACGTCAACCGGATTCTGGAAGGTGATACCGGTGCGGTAACCGCCGCCGACCGTTTCGGTCGCGATGCCAATCTCTTCGGGGGTGTCATCCGGGGGATGCTCGACGGTGACGCAGAGATGAACATCGACCGCGTTGAGGACCAGGAAGTTCGCAGCAAGCTCGAAGAGGTCGGGGACCTGTTCGCAGAATTCAGTGAACAGATGGGCGCCATTCTCGAATCCAGTCCCGAGATGTTCGAAGTCTCCGAGGCGGCCCAGGTCGTTCTGAATACCAGTGAACCTCTCCTGCAGGCGCTGACCACGCTCGAAAACGCCTACCTGAACCACATCGACAGTCGCACCATCAACTCGATGCTCGGTAACATCTTCGGTGTCGTCGCGCTGCTATTGCTTTTTGCGCTCGGTTTCAAACTCAAACGGGAAGGCGAAAGGCGCCTCGCCCACACCGAAGCCGAACGGCGCGCCACCGAAGGTCACAACCAGCGTAACCAGCAGGCAATCATGCGGCTGCTCGATGAGATGGGCGACCTTGCGGATGGTGACTTGACGGTCGATGCGACAGTGACTGAAGACATCACCGGCGCCATTGCCGACTCGGTCAACTACGCCATCGAGGCACTGCGTACGCTCGTTACAGCTATCAATGACACGGCTACCCAGGTCAGTCAGGCGGCCGATCAGTCACGCGCAACGGCCACCCACCTGACCGAAGCCTCCGAGCGTCAGGCACACGAGATCGCCTCGGCTTCATCCAAGATTCGGGAAATGGCGGTATCGATCGAGGGCGTATCGGTCAATGCGGACCAGCTTGCCGAGGAGTCACAGCGATCGGTGGCGATCGCCAAGAAGGGGTCCATCGCGGTACAGAACACTATCGACGGCATGGGTTCGATCCGTGAGCAGATCCAGGAGACTTCGAAACGTATCAAACGTCTCGGTGAGAGCTCCCAGGAAATCGGCGATACCGTGGGGCTGATCAACGACATCGCCGAGCAGACCAATATCCTCGCTCTGAACGCAGCGATTCAGGCGGCTATGGCCGGCGAAGCCGGCCGCGGTTTTGCCGTGGTGGCGGACGAGGTACAGCGTCTTGCAGAGCGTTCGGCCGATGCGACCAAGCAGATCGAAGCGCTGGTAAAGACCATCCAGACGGATACCAATGAAGCCGTCATTTCCATGGAGCAAAGTACTTCCGGCGTGGTTACCGGTGCCAAACTGGCCGAGGACGCCGGTTCGGCACTCGGCGAGATCGAACTGGTATCGACCCGCCTGGCTGATCTGATCCACAACATTACCGATGCCACCAAGGAGCAGGCGGGTGCGGCGGTCAATATCACCGATACCATGAATGTCATCCAGGAGATCACTACGCAGACTTCGGATGGCACGGACCAGACCGCAGCTTCCATCGGGAATCTGGCGGAACTCGCGGACGATCTCAAGAAATCGGTTTCCGGCTTCAAGTTGCCGGTCTGACGGACTGCATCATGCAGACAGCGGAGACATTTGACGTCAGCACCCTGGCCTGGATTAAGGGTGAATTGGACGAAACACTCAATGACGCCCGCCAGGCGCTGGAATCCTTCGCTGATGCGCCTGAGGATGCCGGTGAGTTGGACGCGTGCGTCGATGCCTTGCATCAGGTGCAACGCACCCTGCAAATGGTCGAGTTGTCTGCGGCTGCACAGTTCCTGGCGGAGGTCGAGACCTTCGCGCGAGCGCTACAGCACGGCGAGCTGGTGTCGGCTGATAGTGAATCGGGAGGGGCTGAAGAGGCACTGATGCGTGCCATCCTGGAGTTGCCGGACTATCTCGATGGTTTACAAAGCGGTCGGCCCAACACGCTTCTGCCGCTACTACCGCTGGTGAACGAGATGCGCCGGTTGCGGGGCGAAGCCGAATGGTCCGAGTTGTCGGTGTTTCATCCCGATCTGAGCATCCGGCCGCCGAGTCGGGAGTCCGCCGGCAATCTGCAGGCGGTTGCTCGTAAAGCCCGCCCCCACTACCAGACGGCTCTTGCCAACCTGCTGCGCGACCGCGAAACGGCAACCAGTCTGCAGACGCTCCGGAAGGTCCTCGGCGCCCTGTTCAAAATTGCCGACGAGATCCCCGTTCGGCAGGCACTTTGGGCGGGTTCGGCGCTGGTTGAAGCCCTCTCGGAGAAGGGGCTTGAAATATCCAGCGAAGTGAAGCATCTGCTTGGCAAGCTGGAGCAGCTGGTCAAGTATCTGTCTCAGAAGGGGGAGACCGGAGCCAATGCCGGGCAAGTCCAGGCGTTGACACGCGTGCTGCTGTATCACGTCGGCCATGCCACCGCCGGTGGTGCGATGGTTGCGGGGATCAAGGATGCCTTCGGTCTCGACCGCTTCTTCCCGGAAGAGGGGTTGTCGGCCGGACTGACAGCGGAGCTCAAGAAGACGGTTGCGGCCGATATCATGGAAGAGCTCTCCCAAGTCAAGGATATTCTCGACGTCTTCGTGCGGGGCCAGAGGACCGATCTGGACAGCCTGCAGCCGATCGGCGATGGATTGCTTCGCCTGGCGGATACGCTGGTTCTTTTGCGGCAGGAGGATCTGCAGCAGGCACTGCGTGATCAGGTGGAGGTGCTTGGCCGCATTCGTCTCGGAGAACTCGCGCCCGATGATGAAGTATTGATGGGCGTGGCCGGCGCGCTGCTGCTGGTGGAATCCACCCTCCAGGATTGGGGTTCGAGCACACCGGTGGAAAAGGCCGACGATAACGGAGGGTATGCGGGGCAATTCCCCGAAGCCGAACACCTGCGGGGTGTCCGGCAGGTTATGAAAGAGAGTCTGGGTGATCTGATCCGGGTCCGTGAATTACTCGCTGGCTATCTGGATAATCCCGGCGATACCGGAAGGCTGAGTTCCCTTCCTGCTGATTTTCACCGCCTGGTGGGGAGCCTGAACCTGCTTTCCTACTCACGCGTCGCCAGAATCCTGCAGGCGTCGGCTGCCTACGTACGTGATGAAATCCTGAACGGCAAGACGATCCCGGACACCAGCCAACTCGACCAGCTGGCCGATGCCGTAATGAGCGTCGAGTACTATCTCGAGGCTTTTGTCCAGAGCCGCGTACACCCCGCTTCGGTACTCGATGTTGCCGAAAATGCCCTCGCCGCGCTCGGATACCCCACGGGGGAGTTCCTGGAGAGGATGAATGCCGGTGCGCGGGATCTTTCCATTGCCGGGGAGGAGGCGGAGGTCGACGAGCTACCACAGGAGCCGGGCGCTGCTGTTGTTGCCGAGCCGCTGGATGAGACCGGCAGTAGGGGACCGGACGCGGAAGGACACGGGGAGGAGGACGATATCGATGAAGAGATCACAGCGGTCTTTCTCGAAGAGGCTCAGGAGGAGCTGGAAAAAATCACCAGACTGCTCCCTGTCTGGGAAGCCAACCCCTCGGACCATGATGTCCTCGCCGAGTATCGACGCTCCTTTCACACCCTGAAAGGCAGCGGACGGCTTGTCGGCGCCGAAGAGCTGGGTGAGTTTGCCTGGTCTTTCGAAAAGATGCTCAACCAGGTAATTGACCGGGCCATCGAACCCGGTCCCGTCCTGTTTGACCTGTTACACCGTGCCGAGCGGGTGATCCCGCACCTGGTAGAACAGTTTCGAACCGGTATAGAGCCCGACATCGAGGTGCAGGCGCTGGCGGATGCCGCCGATGCACTCACGAGTGGTGAGCTGCCTTTGCTGCCGGAAGAGGGAGCACCGGTCGAGCCCGCAAGGGCGCCGAAGCCGTCCATCACTGCAGACCCCGAGCTGCTTGATATCTACGCCAAGGAGGCCGCGGAACACCTTGCCGCGATGGATCGGTTCCTGTTCGAGTGCCGTACCGAGGGGGTGCGCTATGCCAGCGAACCCCTGGTCCGGGCGCTGCACACGTTGAAGGGCAGCTCGCGTATTGCCGGCGTAGCCGAGGTCGCCGGTATTGCCGATGCGCTGGAGAACTACAGCAAGGCACTTCAGACGGTCCACCAGCCCCTGAGTAACGACTGGATCGCGGTCCTGCACGAGAGTCGGGACCTGGTCGAAGGTGTGCTGATACATTTGAACGATCCCTCCGTCCCGTTGCCGTCGGCCGGGGACCTGCAAAGCCGTGCCGAAGCCTTTTACGCCTCCGTCCGCCATCTGGAAAAGCAGTGGCGACCGGACGATACGCCGGTCGCTGAACCTGGGGAGGCCGAGGTGCCTGCCTCGGCCGCGTCGGATGAACCAGCAGCCCCGAAACTCAAGGATCTGCAAGAATCCAGTGAAGGTCTACTTCCCGGCAGCGACAGCCTCCAGGCGGAGGAGGTTCGGATCGCTCCCGGCGAACGGCCGGAAATGGCTGAATTCGACGACGAATCGGATCTGGTTCACCTCTTCCTGGAAGAGGGAAGCGAGCTCCTCGATGAGAGCGAGCGCTGCCTCGAGGTCTGGACAGCGCAGCCTGATGACAGAACGGCAGTTCGGGAGCTCCAGCGTCAGCTGCATACGCTCAAGGGAAGTGCTCGCCTGGCTGGCATCGCAGCAGTGGGTGATCTCTCCCATGAACTCGAGACCGTTTACGAGGCGATCACCGAGGGGCGGTTGTCGCCGACCCCGACCCTGCTTGGTGAACTGCAGCTCGGTCACGATCGGCTGGTGAATATGCTGGAGCAGGTTCGTAACGGTGAATCGGCTCAGGTGGATAAGGACGTCATTGCGCGGCTTGAAGCAGTGGTCCAGGGCGAAAGGCCGACACCAACCGGAGAAGAACCCCCGGAGGCGGATTCCCTGGCAGCGGAAGGGGCCGCTAACGAGGAGGGAGAGGAACCCGAACTTCTCGAACTGTTTCTGGAGGAGGGCCGCGAGATCCTCGACAGCAGTGAGCACATACTGCAGTCGTGGCTCAAGACGCCCGGAGAGAACGCGCTGGTCCAGTCGCTTCAGCGTGAACTGCATACGCTCAAGGGGAGTGCACGCATGGCGGGTATAACCGCCATTGGCGATCTCAGTCACGCCCTCGAGTCCACTTTCGAAGCGCTGCTGGAGCGGCGCACGCAGGTCGTCCCCGAACTGCTCGAGGTCATTCAGCAGGCGCACGATCGACTCTCGAACATGCTGGAGCAGGTCTGGGAACGCCAACCGGTCACGACGGCCGAAGAGCTGATCCGGCGAATTGAAGAACTGCTTCGTGCGCCCGAAACGCCCGACGAACCGAAAGCCATATTGCCGGATCCCTCACTTCAGCAGCCGGACGAAGACGCCATCGTCCCGGCAGAGACAGCAGAATGGTTGCATGCCGAAACCGCTCCGGACTTCTACCGGCTGGCGATGGCGCTGGTCGAACAGTTCGGTGCCGAGCTCAATAACTGGCAGCGTGCGCCGAGTGATCCCGAACGGCATGAAGCCCTGGCAACCGCCGGCGCCGGTCTGGAGCAGTTGGCCCGGGAAGTCGATGTTCAGAACATGGTCGATCTGCTTGTGGTCACCGGGGTGCTGCTGGCCAACGTTCGCGACGGCCATGTCCTGGTGTCCGATGAATTTTTCGGATTGATGCACCTGGTGCATGAACGCCTTTCGGTACTCGTCGAGCAGCAGCATCACGAACTTCCGCTTCGCAGTGTGCAGGACCTCATCGACAGTATAAAGGAGCTGACCGCTCGCTACCCTGGAAAGCCGGGCGAGAAAGATGATACGGAAGCGGAGGAGAGTCGCCGATCATCCCGCATCCAGCATGAAATGGTTCGTGTGCGGCGCGACTTGATGGATAGCCTGGTTAACTATGCCGGCGAAGTGAGCATCTACCGATCGCGTATCGAGCAGCGGCTAAACTCCTTCGGCCACAATATCAGTGAATTGGATGAAACGGTAGATCGTCTCCGCCACCAGCTACGCCAGTTCGATATCGAAACCGAGGCGCAGATCTCTGCGAGGTATCAGGAGGCCGGCGAGGAGTACGAGGATTTCGATCCGCTGGAATTCGACCGCTTCACCAACATGCAGCAGCTCTCCCGCGCGATGATGGAGAGTTTGAGCGATATCGGCTCGATCAAGGGGATGATGTCCGAGATCGAGCGGGAATCGGAGACCCTTCTCCTGCAACAGGCTCGGGTCAATACCGAACTGCAGGAGAACCTGATGCAGACACGGATGGTCCCGCTCGTGGACAACGCCCCACGGCTGCGCCGTATCGTTCGTCAGACGGCATCGGAACTCGGTCGTAAAGCGAGCCTCGGTTTTCAGGGCGCCGGGGTGGAAATGGATCGGCGTGTGGTTGAGCGTCTGATTGCACCCCTTGAGCATATGCTGCGAAATGCTGTTGTCCATGGCATTGAACCCCCTGAAGAGCGCCTTGCCGCCGGTAAGGACGAGGCCGGCTCAATTACCGTGGGTCTGTCACGGGAAGGCGCCGAGGTGGTGGTTCGCGTTTTCGACGACGGGCGGGGAATCGATGCCGATGCGGTTCGTGCCAAGGCCATTGAACGCGGGCTGATGGAAGCCGATGCCGATCTCGGCGACCAGGAGGTGGTGCAGTTTATCCTGGAATCGGGTTTCTCGACGGCCGCGACGCTGAGCCAGGTTGCCGGTCGTGGTATCGGCATGGATGTGGTCAGCAGCGAAGTTCGGCAGTTGAGCGGTTCGATGGAGATCGATTCGGTGAAAGGCCAGGGGACGCGATTTACCGTGCGTCTGCCGCTTTCCCTTTCGGTAAGTCGGGCACTGATCGTTCATGTCGGCGAAGAGACCTTCGCCATTCCGTTGCTGTCCGTGCAAGGCATAGCGCGTGCGGAGCCTGCGGAAGTCGAGGCGCTCCTGGGGCAGGAGCATCCGATCTATTCTTGGCTTGGAGAGAGCTATGAACTGATGCACCCGCGTCAGGCGATCGGCATCGAAGAAGCGGCGGTGCCGTCTGAGGCGAAGAAGCAGCCCCTCATATTGGCACAGAGCGGCGATCACCGCATCGCCCTGATCGTCGATCGGATCGAGGGCAGCCGCGAAGTCGTGGTCAAATCTCTGGGTCCCCAGCTGAGTACGCTCCAGTCCCTCTCCGGGGCGACCATTCTGGCCGACGGTAGTATCGCTCTGGTGCTGGAGCTATCGGCACTTATCCGCACCGGTATTGCGCATCGGCATCGGGCCATGGAGCAGCGGGATTCGGATGCGATACCCGTCCCGTCAGTCCCGACCGTAATGATTGTGGACGACTCCATTACCGTGCGCGCCGTCACCAGGCGCTTGCTGAAACGTCACGGTATGAAAGCCGTGGTTGCAAAGGATGGTGTCGATGCCCTGACGGTCCTCGAAGAGACCATTCCGGATGTGATGTTACTGGACATCGAGATGCCGCGAATGGATGGCTTCGAGCTGGCCACCCACATCCGAAATTCGGAGACTTTGAAAGGGATTCCCATCATCATGATTACCTCGCGTACCGGAGAGAAACACCGCCGGCGGGCCCGGGATATCGGCGTCGATCGCTACATGGGCAAGCCCTATTCGGAAGGTGACCTCATGGAAAACATCGAGTCGTTGATTGCTGATGCGGAACCAGGGGAGACGGCCGGATGACAGCACCTGTTACCGCAGCGGGACGGGAAGAGCAACAGAGTGCGGACGCGATTCGCTGCCTCTCCATCCCTCTTGAGAACGGCGCATTGCTCTTGCCTTACACAGCGGTCGCGGAAGTGACGGAGTTTGGGGAGTTGACGCCGCTGACTAATGGACCCGGCTGGCTGCTGGGACTGCTCCGTTGGCGGGGCGTTACGGTTCCCGTACTGACCCTGGAGGGATTGGTAGGCACTGCAAACGGCCCGACCGATTCGCCCGAAAAAGTGGTGGTGTGCAATACGCTGAACGGTAATCCGAAGCTGCCGTTTCTCGCCGTCGCGGCTTCTGGTGTTCCTCGCCTGACCTGGGCGCAGCGCGACACCATCAACACCATGGAAAACGCACGGACTGGCGAGCGGCCGGGCGCCCTCGGTCACATGCATACGCCGGATGGTGACGTCATTATCCCCGATTTTGACGTGCTGGAGCAGATGCTGCTCAGGCTGGGTCTTTGAAACGGCGGCATTTCGCGATTTTTCAGGGAAACGAGGACATCATGACCAAAACGATTCGGACCATCATCTCCATGGGTCTGGCAACGGGACTTTGCTTCAGCGCCTCGGCCAACGCTCAGGACGAGGCCCATTTACAGGAGCGGGAGCGACTGCTTTCGCTGATCGAAGCGGTAAACGGCGACCCGGACAAGCGTAAGAGGGCGATTCAAAAAGGCCATCAGCGCGTCAGTTTCTGCAGTAATTGCCACGGCGATGACGGCAACAGCAAGCGCCCTGAAATCCCCAATCTGGCCGGTCAGAATCCCGCCTATCTGCTGGAACAGTTCGATCTGTTTGCCGACGGTCGCCGAAAGGATTTTGTGATGCAGACCCTGGCGAGGGAGTTTACCTTGGAAGACAAGGTAAACATTTCCATCTATTTCGCCAATCAGGAGGTGGTGCGTGATCAGGAGATCGATCCCTTCAAGGCGCGGCAGGGAAAAGAGATCTTCGAGAGTGTTTGCCAGTACTGCCACGGTAAGGACGGGAAAGGGGAGGCCGGTTATGCGCGCCTCGCCGGCCAGCAGAAGGATTTCATGATCAATGCCCTGAAGCGCTACCGGGAGAACACCGATACGGAGCGCGCTCCCGATGAGGTGCGACGCACGGATGCGCGTATGGAGCGGGTGACCCAGCATCTGACGGACCAGGACATCGAGGCATTGGCCAACTACATCGCTTCCATTGAGTAGGCGTTGCCGCTACCGGAGATCGCCCCAGCGATGCTGCATGATGGTGAGCGCAACGACCGAAGCCGTCTCAGTGCGTAGCACTCTGGGTCCCAGACGGAGTCCCCGGTAGCCTCTGGAAAGGGCGAGACTCCGTTCGTTTGCGGTCAAGCCGCCTTCCGGACCGATGAGCAGCGTAGCTGCGGCCCCGGCCAAATCAACCGCAAGGCCGGCCTCGGAGCGGTGGTCCAGCATCCAGCAATCCACTGCTGTCGTCGGCCGCGCCAGCCACTCGTCCAGGGCCAGGATGGGGGCGACCTCCGGGACACGGTTGCGGCCACACTGCTCGCAGGCGGCGATCGCCCGGGCCTGCCAGCGCTCCCGGCGCTTTTCCCGACGCTCTCCCTTCAGGTCGACCACGGTGCGCGCGGTCACGACCGGGACAATCCGTGCGACCCCCAGCTCTACGGCCTTCTGAATGGTGTAATCCATGCGATCGCCACGCGAGATTCCCTGGACCAGCGTGATGGCTAGCGGAGACTCGGTCTCCTCGTCCCGAAAGGTCCGCAGTTCCACGACCGCACGCCGCCGCTCGGCCTCGACAAGAACGGCATCGAATGCTCCGCCTTCGCCGTTAAACAGGATGACCGGCGCCCCGGACTTGAGGCGCAGGACACGAACCGCGTGGTTCACCCCATTGCCGTCCAGCTCCAGGCGCTGGCCGGTGACAAGGGAGACGGGCTGATAGATGCGGGGAATTCGCATCGCTTCTCTAATCTCGTTGAGCACTTCGGGACGCAGTCGCCTCTGCGACCCTGCGTCTCTGCGGTGAGTAGTGCTGTCAGGAAAGCCCCAGGGACTCCCAGATAGCGGTCGTGGGACCGGCCTGATTCATGGTGTAAAAGTGCAGACCCGGCGCTCCGGCCTCCAGCAAACGGCGGCAAAGTTCAGTATTGACGTCCTGCCCGTAGGCCCGAATGGCTTCTTTGTCGTCGCCCAGGCCCTCCAGCCGCCATCGCAGCCAGCGCGGTATTTCGGCCCCACAGGCATCGGAAAAACGGGCCAACTGCGTAAAATTGACGATGGGCATTATGCCCGGGACGATCGGTAGTTCCAGTCCCCGCTTCTGGCAGTCTTCCACGAATCGCAGGTACGCATCCACGTTGTAGAAATACTGGGTAATCGCCGCATTGGCGCCTGCGTCGCACTTGCGCTTGAAATTGGCGAGATCATCCTCGGCGCTCTTTGCCTGGGGATGGAATTCCGGGTAGGCGGCGACTTCCAGGTGAAAGCGATCGCCTGTTTCCTGCCGGATGAATTCGACCAGTTCATTGGCGTATTGAAAGTCACCAGGCTCGCGCATTCCTGAAGGCATGTCCCCGCGCAGCGCAACGATGCGCTTGACTCCCATGTCGACGTAGCCTTGCAGCAGTTCGCGTATACTTTTGCGAGTCGCCCCGATACAGGAGAGGTGGGGAGCCGCATCCAGGCCGCGCTCCATCAGGTCGCGTACCGTTTCAATGGTGCCCTGTTGCGTACTGCCCCCCGCCCCGAAGGTGACCGACACGTAGCGAGGCTTGAGCACCTTCAGTTCGTCGACTGCATCGGCAAGCTTCGCCTTGCCCTGGTCGGTCTTGGGAGGAAAAAATTCGAATGAAAAGTGCCCGGGATTCTGATTCTGGGATTCCATGGCTCCAAACCCTCAAGTGATGCGTCAGCAGTTGCGAGCAGGGCCAGGAAAGTGGAAGCCGTTCCACCTCCCTGACCACTCGCTACCCGCTACTCGCCACTTCAATACCGGTAGTGATCCGGCTTGTAAGGACCTTCGGTAGGTACGCCGATGTAGTCCGCCTGTTCCTTGCTGAGCTGGGTAAGATGTACGCCGATCCGGTTCAGGTGCAGGCGAGCCACCTTTTCATCCAGGATCTTCGGTAGCACGTAAACCTTTTTCCCGTACTGGTCGCCCCGGCCAAACAGCTCCATTTGCGCCAGCACCTGATTGGTAAAGGAGGCGGACATGACGAAGCTCGGGTGACCCGTGGCGCAGCCGAGATTCACCAGACGCCCTTCAGCAAGGATGGTGATCTTCTTGCCGTTCGGCTCGTCCCCGGTAGGGGGGAAAATGATGTGGTCGACCTGCGGCTTGATATTCTCCCATTCGTACTTGCGTACCCCGGCAATATCGATTTCCGAATCGAAATGCCCGATGTTGCAGACGATGGCCTCGTTCTTCATGGCTGCCATGTGATCGTGGGTGATCACGGCCTCATTGCCGGTGGCGGTCACGAAAATATCACCGTGTGGGGCCGCTTCGTCCATGGTCACCACCCGGAAGCCCTCCATTGCCGCCTGCAGCGCGCAGATGGGATCGATTTCCGTTACCCACACCGTGGCCCCCAGTCCCCGAAAAGCCTGTGCACAGCCCTTGCCGACATCACCGTAGCCGAGCACCACGCAGGTCTTGCCGGCGATCATGACGTCGGTGGCGCGCTTGATGCCGTCCATCACCGACTCGCGGCAGCCGTAGAGATTGTCGAATTTGGACTTGGTGACCGAGTCGTTGACGTTCATGGCCGGGAACAGCAGGGTGCCGTCCTTTTCCATGTGATAGAGCCGGTGCACTCCTGTGGTGGTCTCTTCGGTGACGCCGCGAATGCCGGCGGCCATCTCGGTCCATTTGCTGGTGCTGTTGGCAAAGTGACGCTTGAGGACGCCCAGAACGGCGGTGTACTCCTCGTTGTCACCGGCCTGGGGCTCGGGCACCGCGCCCGCCTTTTCGAACTCGACGCCTTTGTGCAGCAGCAGGGTGGCATCGCCGCCGTCATCGAGGATCATGTTGGGTCCTTTGCCGTCGGGCCAGGCAAGCGCCTGTTCCGTGCACCACCAGTACTCCTCGATGGTTTCACCTTTCCAGGCGTAGACAGGGATGCCCTCGGCAGCGATAGCGGCAGCGGCGTGATCCTGGGTGGAGAAAATGTTGCATGAAGCCCAGCGTACCTCGGCTCCCAACTCCACCAGGGTTTCGATCAGTACTGCCGTCTGGATGGTCATGTGCAGCGAGCCGGTGACGCGTGCGCCCTGTAGCGGCTTGGCGGCACCATACTCCTCACGCAGCGCCATCAGACCCGGCATCTCGGTCTCGGCAATGGCAATCTCCTTGCGGCCCCAATCGGCCAGGGAGATATCGGCAACTTTATAATCCGAGAACTCGGAAGGAACAGCGTTCATGAAGCAAGCTCCATTGATTCGCTGAGCGCCGTTGTTCCAAGGAAAACCGCGAAAACCTGAGCCTGACGGAAAACCGCTGCAGCGCTCCTCAGGGTTACGGTGAATAGTTGCGAGTTGCGAGTGGCGAGTTGCTAGCCAGGAGAGGCAGTCCCACGCCCAGGTGGCAGTCACCGCCTCGCAACTAGCTACTAGCTACTGATTTAGAATCCGGCCGCTTCGCGGAGGGCGTCGGCCTTGTCGGTCCGCTCCCAGGTGAACTCCTCTTCCTCACGGCCGAAGTGGCCGTAAGCGGCCGTCTTGGCGTAGATGGGGCGCAGCAGATCGAGCATCGCCACCATGCCCCGCGGGCGCAGGTCGAAGAACTCACGCACCAGATTGACCAGCCGTTCATGGGTGACCTTTCCGGTACCGAAGGTCTCTACGGAGATGGAGGTGGGTTCCGCCACGCCGATGGCATAGGAAACCTGGACCTCGCAGCGGTCGGCGAGACCGGCAGCTACCATGTTTTTCGCCACGTAGCGGCAGGCGTAGGCGGCGGAACGGTCCACCTTCGAGGGATCCTTCCCCGAGAACGCGCCCCCGCCGTGGCGGGCCATACCGCCGTAGGTGTCGACGATGATCTTGCGTCCGGTAAGGCCGCAATCCCCCATCGGACCGCCGACCACGAAGCGGCCGGTGGGGTTGATATAAAAGCGGGTATCCTTGTCGAGCCACTCCTTCGGGAGCGTAGGCAGGATGATTTCGTCCATCACCGCCTCGTGGACGGTCTTTTCGGCGATGTCCGCGCTGTGCTGCGTCGACAGGACCACCGCATCGATACCGACCGGCTTGCCGTCGTCGTAGCGGAAGGTGACCTGGCTCTTGGCATCGGGGCGCAGCCACGGCAGGGTACCGTTCTTGCGGATCTCGGACTGGCGCTTGACCAGCCGGTGCGCAAAGGTGATGGGCGCCGGCATCAGCACGTCGGTTTCGTTGGTCGCATAACCGAACATCAGCCCCTGGTCGCCCGCGCCCTGTTCACGAGCTTCGGTCTCGTCCACGCCCATGGCGATATCCGGCGATTGTTTGCCCACCGCATTGAGGACCGCACTGGATTCCCAGTCAAAACCCATCTCGGAGCTGTTGTAGCCCACTTCCCGAACCGTGTTGCGTGCCACTTGCTCGAAATCCACCACTGCATGGGTCGTGATTTCACCGGCCACAAGCACCATGCCGGTCTTCACCAGTGTTTCGCATGCGACACGTGCCTGGCGATCCTGCGCCAGGATGGCGTCGAGCACGGCGTCAGAAATCTGGTCCGCAATCTTGTCCGGGTGTCCCTCGGATACCGACTCGGAGGTAAACAGATGCCTGTTCGACATGGCTTTCCTCAATGCTCCAATTAGGTGGGTTCAGATGAATGCGCGGATCTTACACGACCATCAGCGCAAATGCCCGTCACCGACTGACCATTCAATGGTAGAAAAGTTAAGGGCACTTCTATTAATCCAACACGGTTCTGCTCGCGGCCGTTTTGTCCGCTGGCAAGGCGCAGCGAGTGATGTGTGGCAGCTTCACATGAGCAAGCTGTAACGCAGTCCAGCGGCAAAACGGCCCCGAGCCCGAAGGGTTGGTCCAAAATCGCCGATCCCGGCGTTGCGCTGCTTGACAAGGGAGCCACCCTTGCCTGCGCAGCGCGCCTTGGCCTCGGCGATTTTGGACCCAACAGAATCCGCGTTGGATTAATAGAAGTGCCCTAAAGTCGTCCACAGGGGATCTCAGTAGCCCCAGGTATCCTTGAGGAGTTCAGCCTGCCCCTCGTAGTCCGCGTTTCCGGCGGGTTCGAAGGTCGGGATATTCAACGACTCCAGCGCGGCGAGTCCGTCTGTATGTTTGCCGGCATCGAGTAGCGCCTGACGAAGTGCATTGGCAACGATCTCATCCACATCGGGACCGACTGAGACGGCGGGTGAGGGCACCTGAGTGGTGGTAGTCACCGTGATGAGCGAAGGAAAGTTTCCCACCATTCCCGCAGGGATAATGGCACCAGCAGTCTCCCCCTCAACCGTCATCCGTGCAGCGGTCAATGAGTCTCCCGTCTCCACGATTTGTGGTTGGCGAAGGGGATTGGGGTAGAGTTGCGAAAGACGTAACGCCCCCAGTGCCGGTGACGGAGTGGTGGCAATACGCTCACCGACCAGTTCGGCCGGTTCCAGAATGAAGGAATCCGGACTCCCAACCAGCGTATAGCTTACTGCAGCCGGGAATTTGGCCAGTACCTGGTATCCCATCTTCTGCACGCGGTAATCGGTGAAGTGTGGGCCATCAAGGATGATGTCGTACTCCCCGCGTCTGAGCATCTGCCAGTGGACGAGGAAATTGCTGTTTACCACCAGTTCCAGCTCGTGTCCGGTGTTTTTCTCGAGGTACCTCAAGAGCGGCTGATAGGCCGTTCGGGTCTGTTCGGCTGGCAGGACCGGATGTACCGCAAAGGTCAGTTTGGCGGCCATGGCCGGCAGACCTGTCGTGAGCAGCACCAGGAAGGTCAGTATTCGGAAGCCTGGAACGGCACTCGTAAGCCTGTCCATCGATGAGTGTCCCATCTTTTTTCCCCACCTTATTTATGATTGTCCGAAACGCCAGGGAGCCTGCCGCTTCGGCGGGGCTTATCGTGGTATCCAGCTGAGTGTATTTGGCCGTCGTCAATCGATCAAGAAATGACTTTTCATTTCCTGCCCAATGGCTATTCTTAGTCAGATTGTTAGGTCTCCGACGCATCCTGGGAAACCGCTGCTTTCCCCATAAGTATCCTTTGTGGATATATAAGTAGCTGATTTGAAAGCGTTGTGTAAGGCTTTTATTATCTCGCCTATTGCCCCGGAGCTGTGAATCGGTGACAATCGGCGGTCCGGTTTACATCCTTGTCCCGGGCCGCGTGAATCCGGTTGGCTGTCTATCCCCCGTCCGGGCGCCGGTCATAGCGACGCATAATGAAAGGCAACCGCCTGCCGCAGGCGGGATAAACCGCCGAAACGAACAAGAACATCCGTGGTGCGCCGGGCGTGCCGCGATTACTTCAGCTTCGCAATACGTTTTAGGAGTACGCACATGCCAAGCCGCAAAGACTTAGCGAACGCTATCCGTGCATTGAGTATGGATGCTGTACAGAAGGCCAATTCCGGTCATCCGGGTGCCCCGATGGGGATGGCGGATATCGCCGAGGTCCTCTGGAACGACCATCTCAAGCACAACCCGACCAATCCCGACTGGCACGACCGTGACCGTTTCATTCTGTCCAATGGCCACGGCTCCATGCTGACCTACTCGCTCCTCCACCTGACCGGCTACGACTTGTCGATGGAGGACCTGAAGAACTTCCGCCAGCTGCACTCGAAGACCCCGGGACATCCGGAGTACGGCTACGCGCCCGGCGTTGAGACCACCACCGGTCCGCTGGGGCAAGGCATCACCAACGGTGTCGGTATGGCCCTGGCCGAGCGTACCCTCGGTGCCCAGTTCAATCGCGGTACCCACAAGATCGTCGACCATTACACCTACGTGTTTATGGGTGACGGTTGCATGATGGAGGGCATCTCCCACGAGTCCTGTGCCCTCGCCGGCACCTGGGGTCTGGGTAAACTCATCGCGTTCTGGGACGACAACGGTATCTCCATCGACGGCCACGTCGAAAACTGGTTCACCGACGATACGCCCAAACGGTTTGAAGCCTACGGCTGGCATGTGGTTCGCGATGTCGACGGCCATGACGCCGATGCCATCAACAAGGCGATTCACGAAGCCAAGTCGGTCAACGACAAGCCGACGCTGATCTGCTGCAAGACGGTCATCGGTTACGGTGCTCCGAATCTGTGCGGCAGTCATGACTGCCATGGCGCTCCCCTCGGTGGTGACGAGATTCAGGCCACCCGCGAAAACCTGGGCTGGAACCACGGCCCCTTCGAGATCCCGGACGACATCTACGGCGGCTGGAATGCGAAGGAGAAAGGTGCCTCCGCCGAATCCCACTGGCAGGAAAAGTTCGACGCCTACAAGAAGGAATTTCCCGAACTGGCGGCCGAATTCGAACGCCGCATGAAGGGCGAACTTCCGGCGAACTGGAAAGAGACCGTCAATGGCTGGATCCAGACCGCCAACGAAAAGGCCGAGAAGGTTGCCTCCCGCAAGGCTTCCGGCAACACCATTGCCGCCTTCGCCAAGGCGCTGCCGGAACTGCTCGGCGGCTCCGCGGACCTGACGCCGTCCAACAACACCTCCTGGCCGGAAGCCACTGCGATTACCCGCACCGTGGCCGACGGCAACTACATCTCCTACGGCGTGCGTGAGTTCGGCATGTCCGCCATCCTCAACGGCGTCGCTCTGCACGGCGGCTTCGTAGCGTTCGGCGGCACCTTCCTGATGTTCTCGGAATATGCCCGCAACGCCCTGCGCATGGCGGCGCTGATGAAGCAGCGCTCGATCTTTGTCTATACCCACGACTCCATCGGTCTGGGCGAAGACGGCCCCACCCACCAGCCGGTGGAGCAGATTGCGACCCTGCGCCTTATCCCCAACATGACGCTGTGGCGTCCTTGTGATCAGGTTGAAACCGCTATCGCCTGGCAGTCGGCGGTCGAGCGGATGGACGGCCCCTCCTGCCTGATCTTCTCGCGTCAGGGCCTTCCGCATATGGAGCGCTCCAACGAGCAGATCGCCGATATCGCCAGGGGCGGCTATGTTCTTCGTGACTGCGAAGGCACGCCGGAGGCCATCATCATCGCCACGGGCTCCGAAGTGGAGCTGGCAGTCCAGGCTTTTGATGAGCTCTCCGGCAAGGGCAAGAAGGTGCGTGTGGTCTCCATGCCCTCCACCAACCTGTTTGATAGCCAGGATCCGGCGTACCGCGAATCGGTTCTGCCGGCGGCCGTTACGGCTCGCGTGGCCGTCGAGGCCGGCGTCACCGACTTCTGGCGCAAGTATGTGGGCCTGAACGGTGATGTGATCGGTGTGGACCGTTTCGGCGAGTCCGCACCGGCCGACCAACTCTTCAAGGAGTTCGGTATAACGGCTGAGAACGTGGTCAAGGCCGTCGAAAACGTGCTCTAAAGCTGTTTCGGTTCGGGGAGGTCACCTCCCCGTGGCCCCGATTTGTTTTAAACGTACTTAGGGAGAACAACAATGGCTGTTAAAGTCGGTATTAATGGTTTTGGCCGCATCGGGCGCATGGTTTTCCGCGCTGTGGCGAAAGAATTCGGCGACGACCTCGAGATCGTCGGCATCAATGACCTGCTGGATCCGGAATACCTGGCGTACATGCTCAAGTATGATTCAGTGCATGGTCGCTTTGAGGGTGATGTGGCCGTCGACGGAAACAACCTCGTCGTCAATGGCAAAAAGATCCGTCTGACCGCCGAGAAAGATCCGGCCAACCTGAAGTGGAATGAGATCGGTGCTGAGCTGGTGATCGAATCTACCGGCCTGTTCCTCACCGAAGAGACCTGCCAGAAACACATCCAGGCAGGCGCCAAGAAGGTGGTCCAGAGCGCGCCCTCCAAGGACGCCACGCCGATGTTCGTCTATGGCGTCAACCACAAGGACTATGCCGGTCAGGCAATCGTCTCCGCTGCCTCCTGCACCACCAACTGTCTGGCGCCGGTCGCCAAGGTGCTGAACGACAAGTGGGGCATCAAGCGCGGCCTGATGACCACGGTCCACGCTGCCACCGCCACCCAGAAGACGGTTGATGGTCCCTCCATGAAGGACTGGCGCGGCGGCCGCGGCATCCTGGAGAACATCATTCCCTCCTCCACCGGCGCCGCCAAGGCCGTCGGCAAGGTGCTGCCCGAGTTGAACGGCAAGCTCACCGGCATGGCCTTCCGCGTCCCGACCTCCGACGTCTCCGTGGTCGATCTGACCGTTGAACTGAACAGCGACGCCGACTATAACGACATCTGCGACGCCATGAAGGCCGCCTCCGAAGGTGAAATGAAAGGCGTGCTCGGCTACACCGACGAAAAGGTGGTATCCACCGACTTCCGCGGCATGAGCGCTCCCTCCGTATTCGATTCCGGCGCCGGCATCGCCCTCGACGGTACCTTCGTCAAGGTCGTCTCCTGGTACGACAACGAGTACGGCTACACCTGCAATATGCTGCGCTTCGCCAAGCACGTTGCAGCTAGCTGAGTGGCTAGTAGCTAGCAGCTAGTAGCGAGGATGTGCCGGCGGCTTCAGCCGCCGGTACTCCTTTCCTAGCCACTCGTTACTCGCAACTAGCAACTGAATAAAGAGTCATCCGCCAAGGCGGTCCCTTGGCCGATGATTTTTCCGTAATACCTCAGGGAGCACTGACAATGGCTTTTATCAAGCTGACCGATTTGGATCTGGCCGGCAAGCGGGTGCTGATTCGCGCGGACCTCAATGTTCCGGTGAAGAATGGCAAAGTGACGTCCGATGCCCGCATTTCCGCCTCCATGCCCACCATCGAGCACTGCGTCAAAGCCGGTGCCAAGGTGATGGTGATGTCCCACCGGGGCCGTCCCGAAGAGGGTGTGGTGGATGAGGAGAACTCCATGCAGCCTATCGCTGACGACATGTCAGCGAAGCTCGGCAAAGAGGTGGCTCTGGTCAAGGACTACCTCGAGAAGGCACCTGAACTTGCTGACGGTGCGGTGGTTCTGCTTGAGAACGTGCGCTTCAACAAGGGCGAGAAGAAGGACGACGAGACGCTGGCGAAGAAATATGCCGCGCTGTGCGATGTCTATGTGATGGATGCCTTCGGCACCGCGCACCGTGCCCAGGCTTCGACCCATGGGGCCGGGAAATTCGCACCGACCGCCTGCGCCGGCCTGCTCCTGAGCAGGGAGCTGGAGGCACTGGGCAAGGCGCTGAAGGAGCCGAAGCGGCCGATGTCGGCGATCGTGGGCGGCTCGAAGGTCTCCACCAAACTGACCGTTCTCGAGTCTCTCTCCACCATTGTGGACCAGCTGATTGTGGGTGGGGGGATTGCCAACACCTTCATCGCCGCGGCCGGGCACAACGTGGGGAAATCACTCTACGAGAAGGACCTGGTTGCCGAGGCGAAGCGCTTGATGGAAGCGGCCAAGGCAAAGGGCGGCGAGATTCCGGTCCCGGTCGATGTCGTGGTCGGAAAGGAATTCTCCGAAACGGCCGAGGCCACCACCAAGAAGGTGGATGAGGTGGCTGACGACGATATGATTTTCGATATCGGGCCGGAAACCGCCAAACAGTATGCCGGGATGATGAAAGAGGCTGGAACCATCGTTTGGAACGGACCGGTCGGTGTCTTCGAGTTCGACCAGTTCGGCGGGGGCACCAGGGAACTGGGCCTGGCTATTGCTGAATCCAACGGCTTTTCGATTGCTGGCGGCGGCGACACGATCGCGGCCATCCAGAAATACGGCATTTATGACCAGGTGTCCTACATTTCGACCGCTGGTGGCGCTTTTCTCGAGTACCTCGAAGGCAAAACCCTGCCGGCCGTGGCGATGCTCGAAGCGCGCGCCAGCGAAAAATAATAATCATGATGGGGCGCACGGCGGGAGTCTCCGCGCCCTATCGAGTACACTGGAGCCCCCGGGTCCCGAATGCGAGACAGGCAGGAGTATTGATGACTGCCAAGTCGTGGCATGCAAGGACCGGGCAGGCTTCCGGCAGCGGCGAAAGAGCCGTGACGGGCGGGGCCCGTCGTGACGTGCGCTTGGGCGCCACGTCAAGGGCAGGATGGATAATTGGCGAACAGTGGCGGTGGTGCCCTGACCGGCCAGGGTAGCAGGCGTAGGAGCTCCGGTTGTGAAAGCATCGGGCCCCAGGCGCACCCGGACCAGGAGCAGTACCGCTCGAAGACAAAAAATTTATGCAAAGACGTACCAAGATCGTTGCGACCCTGGGTCCGGCGACGGACGACCCCAAGATTCTCGACAAGATCATCGAGGCGGGCGTCGACGTGGTCCGAATCAATTTTTCACATGGTACCCCGGAAGAGCATCTGGAACGGGCCGAGCGGCTCCGCAACCGTGCCCGGGCTCATGGCCGGCAGGTCGGCGTCCTCGCTGATCTGCAGGGGCCTAAAATCCGCATCGACCAGTTCAGAAACGGCCAGGTCACGCTTGCCGAAGGCGATACGTTTATTCTCGATGCCGCCTGTGGTCCACAGGACGGCGACCAGGAACGCGTCGGTATCACCTACAAACAGCTGCCCGATGATCTCAGCCGGGGCGACACCCTGCTGCTCGATGACGGGCGGATTGTGCTTTGGGTCGATCAGGTTGAGGGCCAGCAGATCATTTGCCGGGTCGTGGTAGGTGGGGACCTGAAGGATCGAAAAGGCATCAACCGTCAGGGCGGCGGCCTCTCCGCGCCGGCTCTGACCGAAAAGGATCGGCACGACATCAAGCTGGCGGCACGCATGCAGGCGGATTATCTGGCCGTGTCTTTCCCGCGTACCGCTGATGACATGGATCAGGCCCGTGCATTGCTTCATGCCGCCGGCGGGCGTGGTGGTCTGGTTGCCAAGATTGAGCGCGCCGAGGCATTGGATGTGGTCGACGAAATCATCGCTGCCTCCGACGCCATCATGATTGCCCGTGGTGACTTGGGGGTGGAGATCGGGGACGCGGCATTGCCGCCGGTGCAGAAGCGCCTGATTACCCGGGCTCGTGACATGAACCGGGTCGTGATTACCGCGACCCAGATGATGGAGTCGATGATCGAAAACCAGATCCCCACGCGGGCCGAGGTCTTCGATGTGGCGAACTCCGTGCTGGATGGTACTGATGCGGTCATGCTTTCGGCCGAAACCGCAGCGGGCAAGTATCCGGACAAGGCGATTGCTGCCATGGACCGGGTATGCCGCGAGGCTGAAAAACAGCGTGAGGCCACCACCTCCGCGCATCGCATCCACAGTGAATTCACCCACATCGATGAAGCCATCGCCATGGCTTCGATGTACACCGCGAATCATCTGAATGTAAAGGCCATCGCCTCCCTTACAGAGTCGGGTTCCACCCCCCTGTGGATGTCACGTATCAGCTCCGGCATCCCTATTTATGCGATGACGCGGCACGTGGATACCCGTCGCAAGGTGACCCTGTTCCGCGGCGTCTACCCGGTGAGTTTCGACGTGACCACCGCCGACCATGTGCAGGTCAACCGGGAGGCCATCGACGAGTTGCTGCGCCGGGGCGCCGTGCGCGACGGTGATTTGGTGATTATCACCAAGGGTGACCTGATGGGGGTCCATGGCGGAACCAATGCCATCAAGATCGTCAAGGTCGGTGAACTGGTTTGAACGAGCGATCGGGCGAATGCATGCTCGTTTGTTTCTGCATGCGAAAGTCCCGATCCGTTTTATGGCGGGGCACGCTACATCAGGGATCAACTACGATTGATGAATCCCCCGGTGTCCCGAAGGTCTGTTTGATTATCTGAAACCCGAGAACTTCAAGGAGCTTGAAAATGGCCCTGACTTCTATGCGTCAACTTCTGGATCACGCCGCCGAAAACGGCTACGGTCTGCCCGCTTTCAACGTCAACAACATGGAGCAGGTAAAGGCCATCATGGAGGCTGCCGACGCGACCGACAGCCCGGTCATCCTGCAGGGCTCCGCCGGTGCCCGTAAATATGCGGGCGAGCCTTTCCTGCGCCACCTGATCGAAGCGGCCGCCGAGGCTTATCCGCACATTCCCATTGCCATGCATCAGGACCACGGCGCCAGCCCGGCGGTCTGTGCCCGTGCTATCCAGTCCGGCTTCACCTCGGTGATGATGGACGGATCTCTGCATGAAGACGGCAAGACCCCGGCCTCTTATGACTACAACGCTGAAGTGACCCGCAAGGTCGTCGAGATCGCTCACGCCTGCGGCGTTTCTGTAGAGGGCGAATTGGGTTGCCTGGGCTCACTGGAAACCGGTGAAGCCGGTGAAGAGGACGGCGTTGGGGCGGAAGGCAAGCTGTCTGAAGATCAGCTGCTGACCCACCCCGATGAGGCGGCTGACTTCGTGAAGGCGACCGGAGTTGATGCCCTGGCCATCGCCATCGGAACGTCTCATGGTGCCTACAAGTTCACCCAGGCACCGACCGGCAAGGTCCTGCGCATCGATCGCGTCAAGGAGATCCACGAGCGCATCCCGACTGTCCACCTGGTCATGCACGGTTCCTCTTCGGTGCCCCAGGAGTGGCTTGAGATTATCAATAACTACGGCGGTGACATGGGCCAGACCTACGGCGTGCCGGTCGATGAAATCGTGCAGGGCATCAAGCATGGGGTTCGCAAGGTCAATATCGATACCGACCTGCGCATGGCCTCCACCGGCGCTACCCGCAAACACCTGAGCGAGAACACCGCCAACTTCGACCCGCGCAAATACTACAAAGCGGCCGAAGATGCGATGAAGCAGATCTGCAAGGACCGCTACGAAGCGTTTGGTGCCGCTGGTCAGGCCTCCAAAATCAAGACGATCTCCCTGGAAGGCATGATGGCCCGCTATGCCGCCGGCGAGCTGGCCCCGAAGGTCAAATAGTCCGGTTTTTCAATCGGAAGGGAAAGGGCGGCTTCGGCCGCCCTTTTTCGTTTCGCCTCGAGGTGTTAACCACGGGGGGCACGGGGATCACGGGGATCACGGGGTAAATAAAACCACAGAGAACGTTGCGAACGCAGAGAAAACAATGGACCTTGTCCAATACCGGTATACCAGTCGGGAAGCACGCAATGCCCCACCGGTACTCTTCACCATAAAACTCATTCCTCTGTGCTCTCTGTGTCCTCTGTGGCTAAAAACCAGAAAGAAACGTGCCCCCGTGGTTAGTTGCTCTCAGGCGCGGCGCCGTGCGCGAGACTGCCTGGTATTCGCCGGCGGGAATTCCACATCGCTACGCTGTCGGCCGAGCAGGTGCGCTGCCTCGGTCAGCAGGAAGGTCTTGAAGGATTCGGATACGGAAGAGAGCCGTTTGCCGCGCCGGTAGACCACGTACCAGTGACGCAGGATCGGGAATTCCTGGACATCCAGAATCACCAGCCGATCGAGTTCCAGCTCCATCTGGACGGTATCCCTTGACAGTAGTCCGAGGCCCAGGCCCGCCTGCACACTCTGTTTGATCGCCTCGTTGCTGCCGACCTCCATGCCGGTTGCGATGCGGACGTTGTATTCGTTGAAGAAGCGCTCCATGGCGATGCGCGTCCCCGAACCCGGCTCACGCACCAGGAAGATCTCCTTCTCGAGTCGTGCCAGCGGGATCCGCTGCTGTTGGGCCAGAGGGTGGTCGGGGGGAGCGACAATCACCAGGGGATTTTCCATGATCGCCGAGGCCTCCAGATCCATCTCGGCCGGGGGCTGGCCCATGATCACCAGGTCGACCTCATTGTCCGCCAGTTGCGTCAGCAGCTCCTCCCGATTGGTTACATCCAGGCTCACGGTAACATCCGGGAAACGACGACAGAACGTCCCAAGCAGGGTCGGAACAAAATAGTTTGCGGTACTGGCGACCGCTATTCGCAGGCGCCCGTGCCCCACGCCCCTGAGGTTCTGCAGGACGGTCTGCAGTTCGTCGAGTTGCTGCGTAATAAGGCGGCTGTATTGATAGACCTCCTGGCCGGCCTCGGTCAGATAGATCTTTTTGCCAAGCTGTTCGAAGAGTGCCACCTCCAGCTGCGTTTCCAGCTGCTTGACCTGCATTGAAACCGCCGGCTGGGTCAGACACAGCTCCTCGGCTGCCCGGGTGAAGCTAAGATTACGGGCAACAGCGGCGAAAACCTTGAGCTGTCGGAGTGTAATGTTCATACCAATATAAGTATTGCCTGATTATTTAGATACTGGATTATAGAGGAAATCTTATCGAAATCGCAGGATGTTGTCGGTATTTGACGCAGTTGTCAGCCGGAGATCGACCGGCTATTGATTACCTTGACTTATCGACTCTCTCGCAGACGAAGGGAATCGTCAGAACCCTCCAAGGACGGGAGCCTGGCCATGCGCTCGAAACTGCCCGATGCACCAGTTCTGAAGTCGATACCGACGCGGATTACCGCTGGTCACTACAACCGCGTTCAGATCGCACTGAAAAAACTGGGGCACCCACTCCACCTGATGTTACCCGGGATGCGGGGCTTTCAGGTCTATATAGAAGACGATGCGTGGATTTGCGCGGATCGCAACCTGAATAACCTGCCGATCCTCGCCTGGACCGATTTTCGCCCGGGGACTCGTGGTGGTCTGGATGATCCGGTGTCCTGCCAACTTCTTTATTATCACCCTTATGCCAACGTGGTGATACGTACCGTGCTGGATGACTCCGTAAAGATTCTGAACGCCCGGATGCGCCGGGCCCAAAGGGGCGTCAAAGGTCGCATCGTTGCATTTCCCGGCATTCATCGCCCGTAAACGGGCGGTCGAAATATCAACCCGGAAAAAGCCCGGGTTTTTTTACGTTCGATAATATATAGCTTATGCTTTAACAACATATTATAAATCCTTATGGATTTAATCAAAATTACTGAGTGGTATTTATAGCTGGGTCGGCTAGATTAACCAACACGGGGCATGGCGCAGCCCCTACCGAACCTAAACCAATCCCTGTGAGGAGACAAAAACATGGCCAAGAGCTACAGCGCGGGCGTAAAAGAGTACCGCGAAACATACTGGATGCCCGAATACACGCCGAAGGACACTGATTTCCTGGCCTGTTTCAAAGTGGTGGCCCAGGCGGGCGTGCCCCGTGAAGAAGCGGCTGCGGCGGTTGCAGCCGAGTCGTCCACCGGCACCTGGACTACGGTCTGGACCGATTTGCTGACCGACCTGGACTACTACAAGGGCCGTGCCTACGCCATCGAAGATGTACCCGGCGACGACGAGGCCTTCTACGCCTTCATCGCCTACCCGCTGGATCTGTTCGAAGAGGGTTCGGTGGTCAACGTCCTGACCTCTCTGGTGGGCAACGTGTTCGGCTTCAAGGCGGTTCGCTCGCTGCGCCTGGAGGACATCCGTGTACCGGTCGCTTTCGTCGTCACCTGCGGTGGTCCTCCCCACGGTATTCAGGTCGAGCGTGACAAGATGAACAAGTACGGTCGTCCGATGCTCGGCTGCACCATCAAGCCGAAGCTGGGACTGTCGGCCAAGAATTATGGCCGTGCCTGTTACGAGGGTCTGCGCGGTGGTCTGGATTTCACCAAGGACGACGAGAACGTCAATTCGCAGCCGTTCATGCGCTGGCGCCAGCGTTTCGAATTCGTCGCCGAGGCGATTCACAAGGCCGAGGCCGAAACCGGCGAGCGCAAGGGTCACTACCTGAACGTCACCGCCCCGACCCCGGAAGAGATGTACAAGCGCGCCGAGTTTGCCAAGGAACTGGGCATGCCGATCATCATGCACGACTACCTGACCGGCGGTTTCACCGCCAATACGGGTTTGGCCAACTGGTGCCGCGATAACGGGATCCTGCTGCACATCCATCGCGCCATGCACGCCGTGCTCGATCGCAACCCGCGCCACGGTATCCACTTCCGCGTGCTGACCAAGATGCTGCGTCTCTCCGGCGGTGATCACCTGCACTCCGGCACCGTGGTCGGCAAGCTTGAGGGCGATCGCGAGGCCACCCTGGGCTGGATCGACCTGATGCGTGACTCCTACATCAAAGAGGACCGCAGCCGCGGTATCTTCTTCGACCAGGACTGGGCACACATGCCCGGTGTGATTCCGGTTGCGTCCGGCGGCATCCACGTCTGGCACATGCCGGCACTGGTCTCCATCTTTGGTGATGACTCCGTGCTGCAGTTCGGTGGCGGCACCCTGGGCCACCCGTGGGGCAACGCCGCCGGCGCCGCTGCCAACCGCGTCGCCGTCGAAGCCTGTGTGCAGGCCCGCAACGAAGGCCGCGAACTGGAGAAGGAGGGCAAGGAGATCCTCACCGCCGCCGCCAAGCACAGCCCCGAGCTGAACATGGCGATGGAGACCTGGAAAGAGATCAAGTTCGAGTTCGACACCGTCGACAAGATCGACGCCGCCCACCGTTGATCAGTGGTGAGTAGCTAGTAGCGAGTGGCTAGGTCCTTTTTTCCTAGCTACTCGCAACTCGCCACTAGCTACTTGCCTGCTGAGGGCAGCGCACCGAACGATTACGACAGAGCTATTCGAAGCCAACTATTTGGAGCCCAATATCATGAGCGCAATGCAGGATTACACCTCGAGCCTGAGCGACCCGTCGAGCCGGAAGTTCGAGACTTTCTCTTACCTGCCGGAGATGACCTCGGAACAGGTCCGCAAGCAGGTGGAGTACATCGTCAGCAAGGGCTGGAACCCGGCAGTGGAGCACACCGAGCCGGAGAATGCCTTCGATCATTACTGGTACATGTGGAAACTGCCGCTGTTCGGCGAGACCGACGTCGACACCATCCTGGCCGAGGCCGAGGCGTGTCACAAGGCTCACCCGAACAATCACGTGCGTCTGGTGGGCTACGACAATTTCGCCCAGTCCAAGGGTACGGAGATGGTTATCTATCGCGGAATCGCCGTATAGCCGGGCAGACGTAGAACAAGGGTGCTCCCGGCCACGGAGGCTGGGGGCATCTTCCAACCGAATTTGAATGGTTGACCGAAAACCAGGTGACTACCCATGACCGATATCAGCAACGAGCAATACAAGATCAGTCAAGAGCCGTACTATCGGGCGGTCGGCAGAGAAGTGGAACTCTACGATGCGGCCTACGCACGCCGCATGCCGATGATGCTCAAGGGACCGACCGGTTGCGGTAAATCCCGATTCGTCGAATACATGGCATGGAAATTGGGCCGTCCCCTGATTACGGTTGCCTGTAATGAGGACATGACCGCCTCGGACCTGGTCGGTCGTTTCCTGCTCGACAAGGACGGCACCAAATGGCAGGACGGTCCGCTGACCACGGCTGCCCGAATCGGTGCCATCTGCTATCTCGATGAGGTCGTGGAGGCCCGCCAGGACACCACGGTGGTGATTCACCCGCTCACCGATCATCGCCGGACGCTGCCCCTGGACAAGAAGGGGGAGCTGGTGCATGCCCATCCCGATTTCCAGTTGGTGATCTCCTACAACCCCGGTTACCAGAGCCTGATGAAGGATCTGAAAGAGTCGACCAAACAACGCTTTGGGGCGCTGAATTTCGACTATCCGGAAGCGGAACTCGAGAGCGAAATTGTTGCCCGGGAGACCGGCGTCGACAGCGAGATCGCTTCGAAACTGGTCCAGATCGCCCACCGGGCCCGTAACCTCAAGGGACACGGTCTCGACGAAGGGATCTCTACGCGTCTTCTGGTTTACGCGGGGGAGCTGATCAACGAAGGCGTCGACCCGGCCTATGCCTGCCAGATGACCATGGTCACGCCATTGACCGACGACCCCGACATGCGCGAGACACTGGAGGCCGCCGTCGAGACTTTCTTCGTCAGCTGAGAGTTTGCGGACAGGTGGACGTCTGTACAGATATCTGAACAAGGGTAGGTCTGCCCCAGGGCGATTCGATATCGGGGAATTGCAGCGAGGGGCGCCCCCTGTTCCTGTTCCGACCGGGGGCCGACTCATCCGAGCCATGAGTCCATCCCCTGCGAGCTCTGCGCCTTTGCGGTGCAAAATGAAATAGGTGACCGATGAGCATCGATCTCGAAGAATATACCCAGTGCCTGAGCAAGGCGTCGCCCGAGGTGCGTGATACCCTGGCAGGCAGCTTTCATGAGGCCTCGCGGGTGATGTCCCCGGTCGGCCTGCAGGCTTACCTGGAAGGGGCCAAAGCACTCTGTGAGCTCGGGCGCGGAACCGACCTGGTGGTGACTTATCTTCAGGAGATGCCGCTGGTGGTCAAGGAGTGTGGCGAAGACGTTATTCGCGACTGCGTGAATGCGGCCTTGAAGCTCTCGTCGATGACCTCCGGTGAAGTGATCACCCTGCTGTTCGCCAGCCTGCCGACGGCCGCCCGCCGCCTGGGAGACCCGGAGCTGCTACGCGGCTACCTGCAGCTGATCCATCAGCTCTCCGCACGTGCGGCGCGGGGGCTGCGGCCGATGCTGCGTCACATCGACGAGCTGCTCACCAAGCTCACCCTGTCGGGTCTCAAACGCTGGGCCAATTTCGGGGCCGAGGCCTATCGGCGTGATTTCGACAACCTGGTGAAGTACTTTTCGCTGGAGAGTCCGGATAGCCGGAAGGTTCTGCAAAAGGAGCGTCGCGGGACCCTGTTTGTGGATACCCAGCGCAAGTTGAACTTCTATCTCCGTGCCTTGTGGGGCAGGGATTTCTTCCTGCGCCCCGCCGCCGCCGATCATGAGGGCTTCAAGCCCTACGTGGAGCACCTCGTGCTGCACCTGCCGGACGCGGTGGACAGTATCGGTGAAGTCACCGGGGCAGAGCTCTACCGAGCCCAGGCCGCCCATATGGCGGCGCACGTGAGCTACACCACATCGGCGATATCGGCCGAACAGCTTTCGCCGGCGCAGATGTTCTTCATCGGGCTGGCCGAGGACGCTCGTGTCGAATATCAGGCCATGAGGGATTTCCCGGGACTGCGCAAGCTCTGGCGTACTTTGATGACTACCGAGTATGCCGGAAGAGTCGAACATCCCAGTGTGGAGAAACTGGAGCACTTTGCCTTGATGCTCCTGGACCCCGCCGTGCACAGCGAAGATCAGCAGCTCAACGAGTTGGCGACCCGCTTTCACACCAACATCGAGGTGAATCAGCACGACAACGGGTTCTCCTGGCACTTCGGACTCGAGCTGTTCAACGTATTTGCTGCGCGGCGCGAGGTGCCGAGCCTGCGTATCCTCGAGTCCATTCGAATCCCGTATCGCGATGACAACCGCTTCGTCTGGGAGTTCGAGGAGTTCGACTGGGCACAGCATGGTGTCGAGTATATCCCGGCCAGCCAGCGCCAGGTGCGCAAGTACGTCAGTGCCATCGAAATAGCCAACGAGGTCGATTGCGAATTGGCCGGCGATGATGCTCAGGAAGTGTGGATCTGCGAAACCGAGTTTTTCCCCTATGAGGATGCCGGTGAAGCCACGCTCAGTTATAACCAGATGTGGGGCAAGGAGCCGATCTCCGATCCATTTCACTACAAGGAATGGGACTACCAGGTCCAGCTGTTCCGTCCCGACTGGGCGACGGTCTACGAAAGACGCCAGGCGAAGGGCGACCCGGAACTGGTGGACGATATCCTCAAGGAATACAAACCGATCGCCTATCAAATCAAGCGCATCATCGACATGCTGGCGCCCGAGGGGGTGCAGCGGGTGCGCAACATGGAAGATGGCGATGAGATCGATATCAATGCCGCCGTTGACGCGATGATCGCCATCCGCATGGGTGAGCACCCGAATCCGCGCATCACCATGCGCAATGTCATCAAAAAACGGGATGTGGCGGTCAGTGTCCTGCTCGACCTCTCCGAGTCGACCAACGACCCGGTGGAAGGAGCCGACAAGACCGTTCTGGAGCTGACCCGTGAGGCGGCAACGCTGCTGGCGACGGCCATCAACGGCATCGGCGACCCCTTTGCGATCCACGGGTTCGCCTCCGACGGGCGCCATGATGTTCAGTACTACCGCTTCAAGGACTTCAACCAGTCGTTCGATGATACCGTGAAGGCGAGGCTGGCCGGCATGAAAGGGGGGCTCTCCACTCGCATGGGCGCTGCCATGCGCCACGCCGGCAGCCACCTGCTGCGCCAGCCCGAGCAGCGCAAGCTGCTGTTGCTGGTGACCGACGGTGAGCCGTCGGACGTGGACGAGCGCGACCCGCAGCACTTGCGTTGGGATACCCGCAAGGCGGTCGAGGAGCTGGCCACCCGGGGAGTGCTCAGCTACTGCCTGACCCTCGACCCCAATGCGGACAGTTATGTGAAAAGAATCTTCGGGGCCAGCAACTATACTGTCGTCGACCACGTGCAGCGGCTGCCGGAGAAGCTTCCGACGCTGTTCGCCAGTCTCACGCGGTAGAACGGCATTAACCGCAAAGCTTCCGCTCCTGCTCACGCCCCTCACCTACATCCCTGTAGGCGAAGACGCAAAGAGCGCAAAGGAAACCGAACAGATACTCTCGATCTTCGGTGGGGGGAGATTACGGATCGGTAGGAGCCCACATGTGGGCGAAACGGCAAAGCCGTCATTTGAAATATTCGCCCGAAGGCTGGGCGGCGCTTGCGAGCGGGTTTTAGGTGTTGATTGACCGAGCAGAGGGCACCTTGAGCTCTAGCAGCCTGTCGGACTTAACCGATCGTAGCGAGGGTAAGCCGGTTTGGGACAGATTTTTCGATCTTTTGAGGCGAATACGACTGCATGGACGCAGTCGTTAGAGCGAAGCAGGATGCTCGAGCCGAGTAGATCAGCGTTAAGTCCGACAGGCTGCTAGAGTGCCAAGACGCACAAACACGCACTGCTTTGCGGCCTTCGCGCCCTTTGCGGTTAAAGCGAGGTAGGTACTGATGAATAGGGCTGACAAACGCTACGTTGGGATCCACAACGACCTCAACGGTGGCATGACCGATACCGCCAAGATCATCCGGGATGCCTGGGTATTCGGCCTGATTCCCGAAAAAGAGACCTGTGAAGGTTGGAATGCACAGGCCCTGGAGGGATTGTGGGCAAAAGTCGATGCCGAATGGGAAAAGTACGGATTTCGGGTTGGTAACCTGCCGCCGGATCTCCGGGCACGTTTCATGAGCATCCAGCAGAAGGCTTTTGACGAGGCCAGGGCGGCCGGGTGGGATGCCGAGAGAGACATTCAGGACGACTAGTGCATGGTGGCTTCTGCCGATGTACAGCCCCATAGAGTTGTGAGGAGTACTACATGTATACCCGTCACGAGGAGGTTCCGGTCCTCACCACTCGAGCGGGAAAAGTGGATGGGGCAGACTACAACCTTGTCCACCGGGCCCTGAGCCGCGACGGGCCGAGTATCCGGCTTGGCCTTCCCGGCCTGAAGACACTTGAGATGATCCTCCAGCACGATGCCTGGGTCGTCGTGGATGTCGCCTTTAACGATCTCCCTGTTCTGGCCTGGACTGATTTTGAAGCCAAGGGCCGGAGCACACTGCATGAGCCTGTTCCATGTCGGATAAGGCTTTACCACGGCCACGCCTCAATGGTCCTGAAACGGGCGCTGCAGATTGTCCGAAACGAGCTGAGTGAACGATACGGAGCTTCCGGAGCTCAGCCCGCTGTGCTTCCTTTCAAAAAGCGCGACTGAAGCGCACGCCTGACCCTGAAATGCCGGCAAGGTTGGAGGGGACCGGCAAACTTGCCTCCGTCACCTCTGGATGAGGGTCCATCCGTCTGAATACGCAACGAGCCGACGTACGCCTTGAAAGTTGACTATATTACTGGGTTAGAATGACTCCAAAAGAGGAGGAGTGCGAATGCCGATGAAACCGAGTCTGCCGTCCGAGCCAGCCATGGACGAACTCGCAGTCACCATTGAGCCGGAGGTGTTCAACCCGATCCGTTTGGCGCTCCTGCGTTTTGACCTGCCGATTCAACTGGTGCTCGGTGGGCGCGGGGTCGAACTGCATCTCTTCGAAGATGCCTGGCTCTGCTTCGACCTGCGGCTGGGCTACAAGCCGGTGCTGGCCTGGACCGGATTTGAAACAGCCCGTGCGGAAATTGCACGGCCGGTCAGGGCGCGGGCGCTTCTCTACAATTCCAATGCACAGTGGTTCGTCCATTCGGTGCTCCCCGAGCTTGCCCTTCGGATGCAGGGACAGCTTAAAGCGGCCTATCCGCCGGGGGCACGGATTGTGGCCTTTCCGGGGAGACGCTGATATTTGATGGTATCCCACCCGTTTATAACATCTATAAGGTAGACCTTATCTCTAAAATTTAACAGCAAGGTCTTTTCTTATGATATCGACTGGTGTATTGTGCCTCCATCGTGAGATGGCGGGCTGCCGCCGCACGCATATAAAAACCTAACAGCAAGGGTGTTCATCAATGGACCAGTCCAATCGCTACGCACGTCTTGATCTGAATGAAGACGAACTCATCAAGGGCGGCCGCCACGTACTTTGCGCCTACCTGATGAAACCGAAGGCCGGCTACTACGATTTCCTCGGTACTGCGGCGCACTTCGCTGCCGAGTCCTCTACCGGCACCAACGTTGAAGTCTCCACCACCGACGATTTCACCAAGGGCGTTGACGCTCTGGTTTACGAAATCGATGAAGCCAACGAGCTCATGAAGATCGCCTATCCGATCGAGCTCTTTGACCGCAACATCAAGGACGGTCGGGCGATGATCGTCAGCTTCCTGACCCTGGCTATCGGTAACAACCAGGGCATGGGCGACGTCGAATACGCCAAGATGCTCGATTTCTACGTACCGCCCGCTTACCTGCGCCTGTTCGATGGCCCCGCCATGAACATCCAGGACATGTGGCGCGTGCTGGGCCGTGACATCAATAACGGCGGCATGGTGGTCGGCACCATCATCAAGCCGAAGCTCGGCCTGCGCCCGCAGCCGTTCGCCGATGCCTGCTACCAGTTCTGGCTCGGCGGCGACTTCATCAAGAACGACGAGCCCCAGGGTAATCAGGTCTTCGCTCCGTTGAAGAAGACCATCCCGCTGGTGGCTGACGCGATGAAGCGCGCCCAGGATGAGACCGGCGAGGCGAAGATCTTCTCCGCCAACATCACCTCCGACGACCCGTTCGAGATGATTGCGCGCGGCGAGTTCATCCTGGAAACCTTCGGCGAGAATGCCGACCACGTCGCCTTCCTGGTGGACGGCTTTGTTGGTGGACCGATGGCGGTGACCACCTGCCGTCGCTATTTCGCCAATCAGTTCCTGCACTACCATCGTGCCGGCCATGGCATGGTGACCAGCCCGCAGACCCAGCGTGGCTACAACGCCCTGGTCCACATGAAGATGTCCCGCATGCAGGGTGCCTCCGGTATCCACACCGGCACCATGGGCTTCGGCAAGATGGAAGGTGACCCCACCGACAAGCTGCTGGCGTACATGCTGGAGAACGAAGAGGCCGAAGGCCTGTACTACCCGCAGAAGTGGTATGGCATGAAGCCGACCACCCCGATCATCTCGGGCGGCATGAATGCCCTGCGTCTGCCGGGCTTCTTCGACAACCTGGGCCACTCCAACGTCATCCAGACTTCTGGCGGTGGTGCATTCGGCCACAAGGACGGCGGTACCGCTGGTGCCAAATCCCTGCAGCAGGCTCGTGACGCCTGGATGAAGGGCGTCGATCTGGTCGAATACGCCAAGGAGCACCCGGAGCTGAAGGGCGCCTTCGAGACCTTCCACTGGGATGCTGATAATCTGTTCCCGGGTTGGCGCGAGAGCCTGGGCGTTTCTGCGGCTGCTCACAAGTAAGTCCGATAGACTGCCAGGGCAACCTGGAAGCCGTGAAAAACCCCTGCCGTTCGCGGCAGGGGTTTTTTAGGTTTGGGGTGATAGGTACGGTTCATACGGCTCTGGCGTATGCCGAGTAGGTGCATTCAAAGGGAGTGCGCCCGGCATCGCCCGCCGCCAGCCGTCCGGCCCGAGGGACCGGGTACCCCCAGTTGATAAAAAATTCCCTATCCAATTGATAAATAATATCTTCTTTACTTATACTCGCTCGGCCGGTAGGGTTTTGTCCCGAACCGAGAAGCCCACCTGAAGCGGGAAAATGAAACAAGAGGCGAGCACCATGAGCATCGATCGTGACCAGTACCTCATTCAGGACGAGCCGTTCTATCGTGAGTCCGGCGGCGAGGTGAAGCTGTTCGAGGCGGCCTATGCAGCGCGCCTGCCGGTGATGATCAAGGGCCCGACCGGTTGTGGCAAGTCCCGCTTTGTGGAGTACATGGCCTGGAAGCTGGGCAAGCCGGTGGTGACCGTGGCCTGTAACGAGGATATGACCGCTGCCGACCTGGTGGGACGCTATCTGCTCGATGCGCAGGGTACACGCTGGCAGGACGGACCCTTGACCATTGCTGCGCGTATCGGGGCTATCTGCTATCTGGACGAAGTCGTCGAAGCACGTCAGGACACCACGGTGGTCATTCACCCGCTGACCGACTACCGGCGCGCCCTGCCGCTGGACAAGAAAGGCGAGGTGCTTCACGCCCACGAGGACTTCCAACTGGTGATCTCCTACAACCCCGGTTACCAGAGCCTGATGAAGGATCTCAAGCAATCCACCAAACAGCGCTTCACCGCCCTCGAATTCGAATATCCCGAGTCCGATACCGAAACCGAGATCGTCAGCAGGGAGACGGGCATCGACGGTGCCATGGCACGCAAGCTGGTGGATATTGGCTGCCGCGGCCGTAATCTAAAGGGGCACGGCCTCGATGAAGGCATCTCCACCCGTCTGCTGGTCTATGCGGCTCATCTGATCCAGCACGGCGTTGAGCCGCGCCAGGCCTGCCGTATGGCGCTGATCCAGCCGATTACCGACGATACCGACATCCGCGACAACCTGGAAAGCGCGTTTGATCTGATTTTCTGATTTTGGGCTAACCGCAAAGAGCGCAAAGGATGGAATTAAAGTTGGTGGTGGGAGGCGCGCCCCCGCGGCGATTCTCCGGACGGTTGTATCGCGCCGAGGGCGGCCCTTCTACTGCAGATATCGACGGTTGTATCGTTCCTAAAAACTCCGCGCCCTCTGCGCCTCTGCAGTTAAATCAAACTTTCCTTTGCGCTCTTTGCGCTCTTTGCGCTCTTTGCGTCTTTGCGGTTAATCACCCCCTCTAAAGGGCACCCGACCATGGCTAATACCGAACTTCAGAACGCCCGCGCCCGGCTGCGCTGCCCGGTAGAGGCGGTTGATGACATCTTTCCCGCCTGTTTCGCCGAGGCGAAGGCGAACATGTCGGAGCAGGTGCTGGACGCCTGGCTGGATGGCGCCTTCAACTTCTGCATACGCGGACCTCGTGGCCAGGATCGGATCCTGACCTATCTCGAGACCCTGCCCCAAGTTGCCCGTATGGTCGGAGAGGGGGCCGTGACCTCCTGCATCGAGACCGGCACGATACTGCAGCTCGAGGTCCATGCCGCCCAGGTGGGGCCCTTCTTCACGGTGCTCCCCACAGTGGCCCGGCGTCTGCCCGAGCGGCCGCTGTTCGAGCAGTGGCTGGCGCTGGTCACCAGGGTAGCCAGGGAGGGGCGCTACGGACTGAAGCCGCTGATTGAGAAGACACCCGATCTATTATCTCAGGTGGACATCGGTGGCCTGGTGCGGTGGGCCGAGTCAGGCTTCCTGGCCCACGCCAGCCAGCCCAATAAGCTCGCCGACTGGTTCGCACTAACTGGCGCCGATGCCAAGGCCGCCCTGCAGCGAGAGCGTCGTGGCACACTGTTCGTCGATTATGAGCGCCGCATCGAGACCTTCGTGCGCGCCCTTTGGGACGATGAGGTCCCTTTTCATATCTACTCCGAGCGTTTTCACGAACTGCGCAAACCGGTGCCCTATCTGGACAGCCTCGGCTTCCATATTCCGGACATCTACACGGATGATAACGAGGTAAGCGGTCTGGACCGTTATCGCGCCGTCATTGCGCACATGATGGGGCATCGGCTCTACTCCGAGCCGTTCATCGCGGACAACTTCAATCGCTACCAGCATATCTTCATCGAGGTGTTCGAGGATGCCCGTGTCGAATACCTGCTGATGCAGCAATTCCCGGGACTGCGGCGCATCTGGAAGGCCCTTCACCCGGTCCCTGGACCGGACGATTGTCCCGAAGGCTGGGCGTGTATCCGCCACCTGGCCACCATGCTCTCCCGCGCCCTGCTGGACCCAGAAGACCACCCCTACCGGGACCCCACGCTGCTGGACTTTGTACAGCGCTTCCTGGAGCGGATGAAGACGGATCCGCACGACCGCAAGATCCCGACCGAGCTTGGAGTGCAGTATCTGGTGAAAGTCCACTCCGTGGATTTCCGATCGCCCAAAATTTACTTTGAAAACACCTTCATCAGTTATCGGGACGATAACCGCAATATCTGGATGTTCATGGAGGACACGGACGATGAGGATGAATTCCACTCCGAGCACCAGGCGGCCAATCCACGCACCGATGACGAGGAGGAACAGGTCCAGTTCGCCCGTCACCATCGCGAGTGGGATTATCACCAGGGGCGCTATCAGGCCGATTGGGCGACGGTATACGAGGCCATCCACCCGGCGGGCGATGCCGGTATCATCGATTCACTGTTGGAGGAGCACCGTCCGCTTGCCAAGAAGATCAAGCGCATGGTGGAATTTCTGAAGCCCCAGCAGCATGTGCGGGTGCGTTACCAGGAGGAGGGTGACGAGCTGGATCTGGATGTCGCCGTACGCGCCATGATCGACTACCGCTCCGGCAGCACCCCCGACTCGCGGATCCACCAGTTCTACAAACACGATGGCCGCGATATTGCCGTGCTGTTGCTGGTCGATCTCTCCAACTCGCTCAACGAAACCCCGCAGGGGGCCGATCGTTCCATCCTGCGACTCTCCCAGGAGGCCGTTTCGCTGCTCGGTACTGCGGTGGAAGCCCTGGGCGACAAGTTCGCCATCGCCGGCTTCGCCTCCAATACCCGTCACGAAGTGCGTTATCTGCACTTCAAGGGGTTCAGTGATGCCTGGGATGATCAGGTGAAGAGTCGGCTGGGAGCCATGGAGGGTGCCCTGTCCACGCGAATGGGCGCTGCCCTGCGCCATGGAGGCCAATATCTCGCCAGGCAAAAGGCCGAAAAACGCCTGCTGCTGCTGCTCTCCGATGGAGAGCCCCATGACGTGGACGAAGACGACCCGCTCTACCTCATCGAAGATACCAAAAAGGCGGTGGAAGAGCTGGGGGCCAAGGGTGTCGACACCTATTGCGTCACCCTCGACCCCCACGCCGACGAATATGTCGATCACATCTTCGGTTACCGCTACACGGTCATCGACCGGGTGCAGCGGCTTCCCGAACGCCTGCCGCAGTTGTTCATGGCCCTGACCCGCTGATTGCCAAAAGCCGGGTCGGGGGTCAGTAGCTGCCCTTCCGTGATTTATTATCCCGCATCGGCGACCGCCACAGGTTGGCGAGTGGCTTATTCGCCGCCCTGTTCGTTGAAAAAGAGCACTTCTTCCATCTCGGGGACAATGGTGCTTAGCCCCAGGAGCTGCCACATTTGCATACCGCCCCGGTAATACTTGATCTTGTCCACCGGGTAACCGAGTTTCGCCAGAGCACGAATCGCGTGGGGTGATTGGCCACACCAAGGACCGTTACACCATAAGACGACTTCTTTGGCCTTCGAGAAGTCCCAGTGCCCCGATTTCTTGTTGCTGTCACCAAAAACGCTATCGATCAGTCGGGTTATCGTGCCGTCTTCGCCTTTGGCTCCGACTCCCAGGAGATTCAGCGCCTCGATCAGATTCGGGTGATCGGTTTCGCGCTGGAAGACCGTGAAGGGAATATTGATCGACCCTGGAATCGTACCCCGCAGATACCAGTCCGGCAGTCGGGCATCGATGAGGAATCCATCTCCTGAATTGACCTTTTGCTCCATGAAGTTAAACAGATCGATTTCCGTAAACAGCTCTACCCCGGCGACCGGTGTAGAAGGCTGGATGCAAAATGGCGGGCAGTTCCGCGAGGTCTTTGCCCACATGGCATCCACCAGGTTGTCCCCGTCCTGGTCACGCTGGACATCGATCATCTTGTTGTGGTGGTTGACCCTGAGCGAAGCCTTGTCTTCGGTCAGGTTAACGTCCAGGGCGTTGGCTTGCGTGGCCATCACCAGACTACCGAACAGAATAAAAACACCGACAAGCCGGCTTGTGAGCGGCTGATACATGACTAATCCCCCTTTTGACAGTTACTGCTTAAGTAACTCGTTGATCTTTTCACGAATTTTGGTGATTTCCGCACCAGAGCGATAGAGCCGGTAAACGGCTCTTTTCTTGGGATCACTCAATTTCTGGTAAAACATGTAGCTCCCGACGTAGTTTGCCTTCAGCCAGCTTTCCATCTGCGGTTGATCGTCGGTACGCGGTGTTGGCCGTCCATCGTCATTCTCTTTTCCCTGGATGGTGGGCGTGATGGTCGGATTATCGCTGTTGGCTTCAGCTTTCAGCGCATTCAGGTACCCCCCGTCGGATGCCCGTGCCTGGGTCGCCGACGCGAGCAACAACACAGCGACCAGTGAGGTTAAAAGCAGCCCCTTGAAAGGGAGAGAATCGTTTTTCTCGCCCATACCAATCCCCCCTACACATCGAGTGTGTATCTGTTTTTCGGAAAAAAGTTTATCACCACCCTTTATCAGGACAATACCTCCATAACCAGCGGTAGATGCTCTGTAAAATAGCACGGTGCAGCGGAAGCGGATACCTCGCGCCGTTTGGAGCGTTGCCGCTATGGTTTTTTGGGCCAGGCGACCGTCAGCCCCGCAAAACGGGAGCAGTGGCTCGAGCCCGATGTGACCCCCGGAGCAACCGGGGATTAGGACGAAGGCTGCCGGCTGCCTCGGCCGTGACCAGCCTGCCAGCCTGTGTTTCACCGATGTACCCGGCGGGGAACGGATGCGCCACGGCTCAGTCAGAGTGGGTTGGAAGCACACTGTCCGTGTAGACTAGTGAAAAATCGGCCATGCATATCTGCCCATGATCACCAAGCTGCTCTTTACCGCCCTGATTGTGGCGGGCGTTATCTTCTGGACGCGCCATCGTGGTGAGGCCCGGCAGCGACGGTCGCGCAGGCCTGAATCGCGCGCCGCGCGCTCTCCGTGGTACTGGCGTATGGCTCCGGCAGGAGCCCTGCTTGCCGTTTTGGGAGTGAGTGCGTTTGTCTTCTGGCTCGAATGGGAGGCCGAGCACCAGGTGTTCACCGTGCGTGTCATCGATACCCGGAGCGGTGAGGTTCGTCAGTACCCCGTCTACCGTGACGCGGTCAGCAATCGCAGCTTCCAGACCATCGATGGCCGGCGGGTGACCTTGGCCGACGTGGAGCGCATGGAGCTGGTGGAGGGTGCGCCATCGGCACCCGAAACCTCGCTGCGTGAGCCCTGACGGTGAACTCAGTAACGATAAGCCAAATGCAGCAGGTGGTAGTTGAGGCCCGGGTTGGGTGTTTCGATGCCCGCATTCGACAGGTGCATGATCCGATAGCCGATTTCGAATCGGCCGTTTCTGCCGAAGCGTGATCCTAAGCCGGCAATGGACTGGAACTGAAAGTGGGTGGCGAGCCTTACGCCGTCCAGCTGTTTGTCGGAGAGATAGTGTGGTCCGACTCCGAGTTCGACATATGGGCCGCCTGCGTTCTGCCGATAGCGCGCCAGACGGAACATCCCGACCACGCCGCCTTCTATCACCTCGGTGATCCGCGCATTGTTGTCATCATCCTCCATTAGCGTCCCGGCGGTCACTTCCCACTGTCCGGACAGCTTCCAGTCGCCATCCTCGAACCATTGCCAGGGCCAGTCCCATGTCAGGCCGAGCCGGGTGGCGGTCCCCTCGTTGCCGGGTCCGAAGCCGGAGGCCCCCTTGCCGCCATCCAGCACCCATCCATCAACGGCCGCCGCCGAGCCCGTTCCCAAAAACAGCATGGCACCGACGAGCAGCCACTGGCCTCTTCTCATTGCTGAACTCCCTGTTTGGTTTCCTTTTTCCAATCCTAGCCTGAAGATCCCGGCAGGCCTACGGTTGCGGGTGGACGGTATCCCTTAACGAAACTGGCCGGAAGCGGGTCGTTGCCACCCCCGTACTTCGATGCATGCGTCAGTGCGTGCTCCGCCAGCCAGGCAATGCTAGACTTGGTCCAACTTCCATTGCCGGGAACCTGCGTGCGCGCACTGCCGCTCATTCTTTGTCTGTTGATACTGATGCTGATCTCGCCTGCGCCGGCCATGGCACATCCGGCCGATGGCGGTGGGATGGCCTGTCCCATGTGTGACGAGGTCGCCGGCTCGGTAGCCGCGCATCCTTGCGGTGGAGAGTGCCAGGGCTGCGAAACCTGGCACGTCAGTGCCGCGACTATTCTGCAGGGTGCATCCCCTGTCGTTCGTCTTGTGAATTTCTCCTCCGGCTATCGGGACACTCTCAGGGCGCCCCCGTTGCAACCGCCTCGATCCTGAATCTTTCCGCCCAACGGCGGTTATTTCCTGTTTCCAGGACTTACGATTCGGACTCAAATGAGAGGTGGCTCCATGCACTATCCTTATTCCATTGCGATCGTCTCGCTTGCCCTGCTGCTTTCCGCGTGCAGCAGCGAGACCGAAACCGGCACTTCCTTAGCTTCGGGAGAGGCGGTAGACGCTCCCGTCCGCGATATCGACTTCTCCCGTGTCGCCCGCGGCGGCAATCTGTATCAGCAAAATTGCGCCTCTTGTCACGGGGTGGATGGCGAAGGTGCCCCCAATTGGCGGGAGCGCGATGTACAGGGCTTCTTCCCGGCACCCCCGTTGAATGGCACCGGGCACACCTGGCATCACCCGCGCCGGATGCTTCAGCATGTGATCAAAAACGGCAGTCCCGGGGGCGGCCAAATGCCTGCATGGCAGGGGCGACTGAGTGATGAGGAAATCGATTCGATCATCGATTGGTTCCAGTCGCGCTGGCCTGACGAGGTCTATGCGGCCTGGCAGGAAATGGAGACCCGCTCCAGACAGGCTGCACGCTGAATCTCGGAGGGAGTGGTGCCGCCAAAGGCGCTGCTCCCCTTGGCGTTTAGAGAATTTTCCGCATGGCCCAGTAGGCTTTTACTATCCCTTGACCAGGAGAAAACGATGTACGGATTCACCATAAAAGTTCAGGGCAGCTTCGATGATGTCGTCCAGCGCACTACAGAAGCTCTGAAAGAGGAGGGATTCGGGGTACTGACCGAGATCGATGTGCAAGGCACTCTCAAGAAAAAGCTCGAAATTGATCGTGCCCCCTACAAAATCCTCGGAGCCTGCAATCCGCAACTGGCGAACCAGGCGATCGAGCTCGAGCCGGATATCGGCTTGCTGCTACCTTGTAATGTAATCGTTCGTGAGGAAAAGGACGGCATGGTGGTCGGGTTTATGGACCCGATGACGGTTTTGGGATTGGTGGAACGCCCCGAACTCGAGGAGTTGGGCCGCGAAGTTCGCTCTCGCATGGAACGGGTCCGGGATAGCCTGACGACCTGAAGAAACAAAAGGGAAAGGAGGCATCATGAAACAGCGAAATCTTTGGGCTTTGGCCCTGTCGGGGCTGATGGGAGTCCTTGCGGTAACCGGCGCATCGGCGCAGCAGCCCCAGCAACAGCGGCCCGGCCCCGGAATGATGCAGGGACAGGGGGCCGGCCCCGCAATGCGCGGCGGCCCAGGCATGATGCAGGGCGGACCCGGAATGGGTCCGGGTATGATGGGGCCCGGCATGATGCAAGGCTACGGCTACGGCACGGGCATCTGGTCGCTGAATCTCACTGATCAGCAACGCCAGCAGCTGGGCGAGATCATGCAGCAGCAGCAGAAGCAGCAATGGGAGCGTCGCAGTCAGATGCAGGAGGCGATGAACCAGCTGAATCAACTGTACGCCAAGGAGACCCCCGATGCGGAAAAAGTCGGTGAGGTCTACACCAGGATGGGAAAGATCCAGCGCGAGATCGCCGAGTCGCAGGTGCGGGCTCACAACCGTATGTGGGAGCTCTTGACCGAAGAGCAGCGTCAGCAGTTGCGCGGACAGGGCTGGAGGGGGCAGCCGTAGATTGAGCTGGTAGCCTGTCGGACTTGACAAGTCATGGTGGGTTGGCGTTAAGTCCGAAGGCTGCCAGGGCCCGCCCCAAACCCGGCGATGAGTCCACCTCCTCGGGGAGTGGAGGCGCGGGTCGCCATGATGGAGAAAGCATGTCTGAACTTGTCAGGTCCGCCGCGGCCTCTCCTTTTCTGCTCCAGAACCAGGCCGCCTACCGGAACTGGCGTGTGGCCAAGCTTGCCGACTACCCGCAAGGTGCAACCGATCTCGTGGTCGAGATCCGCGATCCCCGACACCTGAGTCGGGCCGAGCACGATGAACTCCTGCGCCGGATACGGAAAACGAATATGGCGGTGTACGCCAGCGATGTCGGTGGCGAAGCCGACAAGGGCATTGTGCTGGCACTCGGTGCTGCGCTTGGCCTCAATCGCCTGGATGCGAATTGGCTGGCCGATGATGACGGCATCACATCGCTGACCATCAATCCGGCCGGGCCGCGACCACAGTACATTCCCTACACCAACCGCCCGATCAGCTGGCATACGGATGGCTACTATAATCCCCCGCAGCGGCAGATCCACGGCCTGCTGCTGCACTGCGTCGAACCTGCGGCACGGGGAGGCGATAACGCGCTGCTGGATCCGGAAATCGCCTATCTGCTGCTTCGCGATGAAGATCCCGAATTGATCCGTGCGCTCATGCAGGATGATGCCATGACCATTCCTCCCGGCACCAATTCCGAGGGTGGATATCGTGCCTCGGCCGTGGGCCCGGTCTTCTCCATTCGACCCGACGGTAATCTCCACATGCGCTACACGGCCCGCAAGCGCAACATCGAATGGAAAAACGAGCCGGCAGTCCACGCAGCCGTCTCCCGATTGCGGGCGATTTGCGAGCGCGATTCGCCCTATATCTTCCGCGCCCGCCTGGAGTCCGGAATGGGGCTCGTTTCCAACAACGTGCTGCACGATCGCTGCGGTTTCGACGACCTGCCCGATGCCCCCCGGCGCCTGATTTACCGCGCCCGCTATTACGACCGCGTCAGCCGCACCTGAGCACTGGCGGTTCCCCGACGTGCAGTGCCTGACGCGCGCTGCCTGGCGCTTGCGCAGCACACACTGTTGACCAAGGTCAAGGGCATTTCGGCGACGCTCGGCTAGAGTATCTGCCACCCTGAATAGTCAGGGTGAACGCATACTTGCGCCTTTGGGTCTCCCGTATGCGGTTGCCCTATGAAGAACCAGTGTGCAGAGGTGAAGTCATGAGCAGTTTTTCCGATTTTATGGGCGGTGACCACAATGCCTGCGATGCCCTGTATGCCGAGGCCGAACGGGCGGTGGCGAACGGTGACTGGAGTGTCGCGGCGAAGGCCAACGACGACTTTCTGAGTGCAATGGAGCGTCACTTTGGCATGGAGGAGCAGGTACTGTTTGCCGCTTTCGAGGCGGCCCAGGGTTCGACCATGGGACCGACGCAGGTGATGCGCCATGAGCATAGTCAGATGCGCCAGCTGTTTCAGCAGATGCGTGATGCCGTGGCCGAAAAGGATGTGGACGCCTACCTGGGGGCCGGCGAAACACTGCTGATCCTCATGCAGCAGCATAATGCCAAAGAGGAGCAGATCCTCTATCCAATGACGGACCAGGTGCTGGCTGCGCAGCGCGAGGAGTTGTTCAGGCAGATGGAATCTGTTATCGCCGAGTGATGGCGAACGCGGTCGTACTCGATGTCAGTGAACTGGAGCCTCCGGAGCCCCTGGTACTGACCCTGGAGGGCGCGGCGCGCCTGCAACCGGGGGAATACCTGCGTATGCGGCACAGGCGGGTTCCTTACCCGCTATTCGATACTCTTGACCAGCAGGGCTTCGGTTACCTCAGCCGCGGCGGGCGGGATGTGGCGTGTGAAGTCCTGATCTGGCGGGAAGGCGATAGCGAGGCGGCCCGGGCCGCTGAAGCAATGGCAAGGGAGCTTCCAGAATGGCGAGAATGAACGCTGCCGCATTGTCCCTCGAACAGGCTCCGCCCATCTCGGTTCCCGTGCGCTTCTTTCTCACCGCTCCGGTGTTCGGGGCGGCAGCGGCATTGATCCTGTTGGTTTCCGGTGGTGAAGTACTGTCCAGCCGTTGGGCCCCTCTAACCCTGGCCGTAACCCACCTGCTGACCCTTGGATTTCTGGCCATGGTCATGATCGGTGCTGTCCAGCAGTTACTGCCGGTTCTGGTCGGATCACCGGTACCACGGGCAAAATGGGTGAGTCGCATACTGCACCCGTTGCTGACGTTGGGCGTTGTGTCACTGGTGGCGGGATTCGCGGGCGGTGGTACGGTGCTGATGCATGGCGCCACCGTCCTGCTCGGGAGCGGATTTCTGGTTTTCCTGGCGGTGACCGCCTTCAGCCTGCTGCGCGCCCGCTCCGGACACTTCACGGTTGCGGCCATGGCCCTGTCGACTTTCGCACTTGCGATTACGGTGGCGCTGGGGCTCTATCTGGCCCTTGGCTATGCGGGTGCGGTACCGATGGCGCGGCAGTATACCAATTTGCATCTTGGCTGGGGGCTGATCGGCTGGGTGGTGCTGCTGCTGGCCGGTGTGGCCTATCAGGTGGTGCCGATGTTCCAGATCACTCCCGACTATCCCCGGCCGCTGATGCGGCTCCTCGCACCCGGACTTTTTGTTCTTTTGGGCGTCTGGTCGCTGGGCCGGGCGATGTCGATGGTCCCCGACGCGATTGCCACCATCGCCGCCGGGCTGATTGCAGCGGGAGTCCTGCTGTTTGCCTTGGCGACGGTCTGCCTGCAGGTTCGCCGCAAGCGTCGCCTGCCTGACGTGACCCTGGATTTCTGGCGAATGGCGATGGCGAGCCTGGTGGTGGTGGTACTGGTCTGGGCGGTGGGTCAGGCCCTCGACAACATACCCGAACTGTTGCTGGGGGTGCTGTTTATTGCCGGGTTTGCGATGTCAGCCGTGAACGGCATGCTCTACAAGATCGTCCCCTTTCTGGTCTGGCTGCACCTCAACAATCAGCGCCAGAGCGCCGGCCTTTCGCTGGTTGGTGTTCCCAATATGCGCAAGATCATCCCCGAGCCGGCCATGCGCTGGCAGTTTCGCGTACAGGCGGGGGCTCTGGTGTTACTGGCGGCGGCGGCGGTATGGCCCGTGCTGACGTCGCCGGCAGGGTTGTTGCTGTTTATTTCGATGGTATGGCTGGGGTGGAATCTGCTGGGTGCCATGCGCCTTTATCGGCGGACCCTGCGGGCCTAAACCCAAACCCTTCGGGGGTCGGTTTTGTAGGTTGGGGTGAGTTATGCGAACTCCAACGCTGATTTGTTGGGCTTCGTTCCTCACCTACATTTTGGAGCCCAGGCTATCCTCGGACAGGATCCGAGGCCAAAGTCCTCGGATCGTTGCCGGTTAGCAGATAGGTCAGCAGGTCGTGCACCGAGCGCACCTGGTCGCCGAACGGCAGTGGCTCGGAGCCGCGGAAGAACAGGCCTTTGTCCACATTGCCCTGAACTGCCGCCTGTAACTGGGTATCGATACAGAACTGACCGGAACTCCCGTCGCCGTCCTTCAGGCCACAGTGGGTCAGGCATTCGAACCAGACCGCGCAGGTGCCTTTCTCGGGTGTGGCGCGGGATCGGACCTTCTCCTCACGGGCCAGATACTTCTTGAGCCAGGGCGTGAGTACCGCACGCGCCGGAAGGCCGGCGGTGCTCATGAAGGTGACGATATCCTTCGGTTTGGCCTCGAGCAGGACCTTCTTGAAGTTGTCGTGGGCATCGCCCTCTTCGGTAACCGCAAAGGGAGTGCCGATCTGCACACCACTGGCACCGAGGTGCAGAAGTTCCCTGATCTTCTGAAACGAGTTGACGCCTCCGGCTGGTAGCAGCGGTATGGCATCGAGTTTGAGTTGTTCGAAGACCTTGGGGATCTCGCCGAGCACCCGCTTGAAGTCGAAACGCGGGTCTTTGATGTTCTCGGGCCTGGGTGCCCCCAGGTGGCCGCCGGCAAATGCGGGATGCTCGAGGACGATGGCATCGGGCAGCACGCCCTTGCGTAACCAGCGCTTGAGTACCGCACGTACGCCCCGCTCTTCCGAAAGGATGGGAATGAGGGCAACCTGGTCTTCATAGCCCTTGATCATCTCCGGCAGATCAAATGGCAGGCCGGCCCCCATAATGATGGCATTGGCGCCGCTTTCACAGGCTTGGCGTACCAGATCCTGGTGGCGATCCACGGCTTTCATCACGTTGACGGCGATAAAGCCGTCGGGGCCCGAGATTTCCCGGGCTGAGCGGATCTCACGGTCCAGGGCCTCGAGGTTGGCTTCCTCGATGACATTGCGGTCGCGTACCCGGCGGGTCCGCTCCATGAGATCGGGATGGTGGACACGCAGGTCGATACTGGCAATCGTGCCTACAGCTCCCTCCCGGGCGACGGTGCCTGCCAGTCGATGGGCCGAGACGCCTACGCCCATCCCCCCCTGTATTACGGGCAGCAGCTCCTTGTCGCGGATCTTCAGGAGTGGAACGGGAATGTCAAACATGAAACACCTGCTTCAAGCCTTGGGAGGGAAACCGTATATGATACAGGACAGGTCGGAATTGATCTGCATCATTCGAGATTTCGAGTCAATTCGCCTACACTAATACGCCTTATTTCCGTGGGAATTCGGCAATGCAGGCTACCCCGCAGTATAGAGAAGAGCCGCACGACATCATAGCCTATGAGCTGCACGGTAACGGCTATCTGAATATCACCAGCCGCTGCACGCTGCGTTGCTCCTTCTGCCCCAAACACCAGAAGACCTGGGAAGTGCAGGAGTATGACCTGCGCCTGCACCGTGAGCCCTCGGTGGAAGAGGTTCTGGAGGCGGTCGGCAATCCGGCGAAGTACAAAAGCGTTGTCTTCTGCGGGCTTGGCGAGCCGACCCAGCGCCTTGATGCCTTGCTGGAGATCGCCCGGACACTCAAGCGTCAGGGGGCCCTGATACGGGTCAATACGGACGGATTGGCCAGTCTGATCAATGGTCGTGACGTCACCCCGGAGATGGCCGAGGCGGTGGACTCCGTTTCCATCTCCATGAATGCACAGGACGCAGAACTCTACGAACGGCACTGCCGTCCCAAGCGCCAGGGTACCTTCGGGGCGATGCTGGATTTCGCCCTTCGTGCCCGGGAGAGTGGCATTGATGTCACCATGACCGCCATTGACGGGTTGCCGGGCGTCGATATTGGCGCCTGTGAACGCCTCGCCCGTCAGCTCGAGGTCAAATTCCGCCGCCGCGTCCTCGACGTGGTTGGTTGATAAAGAAAGCTCACCGCAGCGCAAAGAAAAACAACAGACATATTGCACCGCAGAGACGCAGAGTACGCTGAGACTCGCGGAGCGGTGTGAATCGTTTCAGCGCAAGAGCCGTAACAGCTCTTGGTTTTTTTCTGCGAACCTCCGCGTACTCTGCGTCTCCGCGGTGCAATTCTTTTTGGCGTTCTTTGCGTTCTTTGCGTTCTTTGCGTTCTTTGCGGTTTGATCTAAAAAGGGTGATATGGCACTTTCGGATTACGTCAACATGTTCGGCCAGTGGCTCATCGCCCGCTATGGCGAACGCGTCCACAAGGTGTCGGTGGATGCGGACTTCACCTGTCCCAACCGTGACGGTTCCAAGGGTATCGGTGGCTGTACCTTCTGTAACAACAGCTCTTTCAGTCCCAACAGCCGGCGGCAATCCGTGCCGGTTGCCGAGCAGATCGCCGCTGGACAGGAGGTCATCGGCCGGAGGACCCGCGCCAAAAAGTTTCTCGCCTATTTCCAGGCCTATACCAACACGTATGCCGAGCTCGAGTATCTCAAAGGCCTCTATGACGAGGCCCTTCATCAGCCCGGGGTCATCGGCCTTTCGGTAGGAACGCGGCCCGATTGCGTGCCGGAGGATGTGCTCGACCTGTTGGCCGATTATCAGGCTCAGGGGAAGGAGGTTTGGCTGGAACTGGGCCTCCAGTCCGCCTTCGACAGCAGTCTGGAGCGGGTCAATCGTGGTCACGGCTTCGCCGAATATCGCGAAACGCTGCACGCCGCGCGTGCGCGCGGTCTGCCGGTCTGCACCCACCTGATCCTCGGACTCCCGGGTGAAACCGCCTGGCACAGCCGGGTGACACTGGAACGGGTGCTGGAGGAGGGCGTCGATGGACTCAAGCTCCACCCCCTGCATGTGGTCAAAGGTACCGCCCTGGCAAACGAGTGGCGGCGGGGTGAGTACCGGCCCTGGGGGTTCGAGCAGTACATCGAGACTGCAGCGGACCTCATCGAGATGACCCCGCCTGAGGTGGTGTATCATCGCGTCACCGGCACTGCATCAAAGAAAATCCTGCTAGCGCCCGAGTGGTGCAACTGGAAATGGCGGGTACTGAATGCAATCGAACATGAACTGGCGCGTCGGGGGACGGGCCAGGGCCAGGACGGGCCGAAGCAAACCGCGGGGGCGGAAAGGGCTTAGAAAATCCACGGATCCACCGCAAAGACGCAAAGAGCACAAAGGTAACTACGAAGACATGAAACCGCCGAATACGCCGATGGGTTCTTCGACGCCTTCGGTGTCTTCGGTTCCCTGTTTTTTCTTTGCGCTCTTTGCGTCTTTGCGGTGAATACTTTCATTTCAGGTGGCTGACAATGAACAACAAGGTCGAACTGGTCTGCCCGGCAGGCAGTTTCCCGGCCCTGCGCGCAGCGGTCGACAACGGTGCCGACGCGGTGTACATGGGCTTTCGTGACGGAACAAACGCCCGTAATTTTCCCGGGCTGAACTTCGACGAGCGTCAGGCCCGCCGTGGCATTGAGTACGCACGAAGCAAGGGCGCCAAGGTGTTGCTGGCGCTGAACACCTATCCCCAGCCGCAGACCTGGGGTACCTGGACCCATGCCGTGGATATGGCTGCGGATCTGGGGGTCGATGCCCTCATTCTGGCTGATGCCGGGTTGATGCGCTATGCCGCCACCACCCATCCCGACCTGCGTCTGCACCTTTCCGTACAGGGTTCCGCTACCAGTTACGAGGCCATCGAATTCTATCGGGAACAGTTCAATATCCAGCGGGTGGTGCTGCCCCGGGTGCTGTCGATGCCCCAGGTGCGCCGGGTTCTCCAAAACACCAGTGCGGAGATCGAGGTTTTCGCCTTCGGGTCGCTCTGCGTCATGGTGGAGGGGCGCTGTTACCTCTCCTCCTATGCCACCGGCGAATCCCCCAATACCTGTGGTGCATGCTCTCCGGCCAAATCGGTCGAGTGGTCCGAAACGTCCCGGGGGCGCGAAGTCCGGCTTGGCGGCGTGCTGATCGATACCTATAAGCCTGAAGAAAGCGCCGGCTATCCGGTGCTCTGCAAGGGCCGCTATCTGATTAATGACGATCTGCGCTACGCCATGGAGGAGCCCACCTCGCTGTCGGTGCTCGACATTCTTCCGGAACTGGTACGGATGGGGGTCTCCGCAGTGAAGATCGAGGGCCGCCAGCGCAGCCCCGCCTACGTGGCGCAGGTCACGCGGGTAATGCGTCAGGCACTCGATGCCTGTCAGGCGGACCCTGACAGTTTCGTTCCCCGCAACGACTGGGTTGCCGCCCTGGACAAAATGGCCGAAGGCAGTACCCATACCCTGGGCGCCCTCGAGCGTCAGTGGCAGTAATCCGGTGCGGGAAAAGAGCGGGATAACCACGGGGGGCACGGGGCGCACGGGGCAAAAAGTGTTGTTCGAGCCTCTCTCCCCCCGTGTGCCCCGTGATTGGAATTTAAAGGGTGGGCACGAGTCACCGATTGTGAACTCTGCGTTTTCCAGGAGTCATTGAACAATGAAGCTTTCCTTGGGTCCTCTGTTGTATTTCTGGCCGCTGGAGGATGTGCGGGCCTTTTACCGGGAAGCCGCCGGCTGGCCGGTGGATACGGTCTATCTGGGTGAGGTGGTCTGCTCCAAGCGGCGACCGCCGAAGCTCGAGGACTGGCTGGCCATCGGTGAGGAACTGGCTGATGCAGGCAAGGAGGTGGTGCTGTCGACGCTGGCACTCATCGAGGCAGAGTCTGAACTCATCACGCTTCGCAAGATCGTGGAAAATGGCCGCTTCAGCGTGGAAGCCAACGACTGGGGCGCGGTACGCCTGTGTGCCAAACACGAAATCCCTTTCACCGCCGGGCCGCACCTGAACGTCTACAACCAGGAAACCCTCGTACTGCTTGCCGGGCTCGGCGCGCAGCGCTGGGTCATGCCGGTGGAGTTGCCGAGGGAGACGCTGGCAGCGATGCAGGCCGGTCGTCCGGAAGGCATGGAGACCGAGGTTTTTGCCTTTGGCCGTATGCCGCTCGCCTTTTCGGCGCGCTGTTTCACCGCCCGGGCCCACAATCTTCCCAAGGATGACTGCCAGCTGCGCTGCATCGACTACGAAGACGGTCTGGTAATGCGCTCCCAGGACGAGCAGCCGTTCCTGACCATCAACGGCATACAGACCCAGTCCGATACCACCGCAGACCTGATCGCCGAAATCCCGGACATGCAGTCGCTGGATGTCGATGTGGTGCGACTCTCCCCCCAGGCGCACCACATGGGCCACATCGCCACTGTTTTCCACGCGGTGATGGCCGGCGAGCTCTCTCCGGAAGCGGCGGTACAAAAAACCACCCGGTTGACCGCCGGCACCCCCTGCAACGGCTACTGGCACGGCAAGGCGGGCATGAACTGGACCGCCCCGGATCTCGAAACGGTCGGGGAGTAACACAGCGGCGCAGGGTGCATACCCGGCGCACGCGCATTAGGGATGCTCGTCACAGCAAAATTACCGCCACCCGGCGCCGAATCAATGAACAACTGTAACCACGGGGTACACGGGGGCCACGGGGTAAAACAGGTTGTTCGGGTTTTTCCTCCCCGTGCGCCCCGTGTTCCCCGTGGTTCGAAATTCAAGGGGTGAGGTTCTTCCTCTGTGTCTCTGCGACGCAGTCTTAGATCTGCGGCTGGCCCGTAAGGCGGCGGATGCGTCGGTCGATGCCGGTGGTCTGCAGCAGGCGCTGGAGACGCGGGGCAAGGCGGGGGCCGAGCACGGCTTGCAGGTGGGCGTCCCAGTCGAAGTCGAGTGCGTCGAGCATGTTCTTGATGTAGAGCCCGGTTTCGGTCTCGCCTTCGATGGCGAGGCGGCGGCCGAAGAAGAGGGTATCGGGGTCTTCGGCGCGCGTGGCGAGCAGCCAGAAATCGGCCAGGTTGCCGCTGATGCGGACATCCCAGTTTTCGTTGATGTCCGGACCCGGCTGGCGCCTGAAACGCCGGTCCTGGATTCGGAACCGGAGCCGGGTGCCGGTGTCGGTAATGGCAATACAGACCCGTTTGCCCTGCAGCTCTTCGAGTTGTTCGGCCATCCACTGCCCCTTGAGCAGGTGGTTGAACAAGTGTCCCAGTACTTCACTGTGGAGTGTATTCGGCACGGCCTTGAGGAAAAGGCTGAGCGGCAGCATCGGTGGTTTCACGATCAGTCTCCTGCGGGTACGGCCTTGAACCATCGGGTTTGGGCCATACTTTAACATCTGGAAGATGCACCCGATTATAACCCGAATTCCCGCGGCAAACGTCTGGAACGACTCTAACTGTGATGAATCGTAGGGAAACCGAGAGTCGTCAGGCAACTGGTTTTCACCAGAGGGGTACAGAGGGCTTTGAATTGATCCTGGGCGGCCTTCCCGCAGGTTGTCCTACCAAAGGTCGCTGACGGGCTGAAGCCCGACCTATAGCTTTCGTCGTAGGTCGGGCTTCAGCCCGTCAATAAAAAGCTTTTTGAGATTCCAACTTTCAGCGAAGTTTGCGCCGCTGTGTCATTGGCCTGAAGCTCTGTGTCCTCTGTGGTTGTACGCTTTTTAAGAATAGGAGCATCTGTGAACAAGATTCAGGAACATCGCCTTTCGGTGGGCGGTATGAGTTGCGCCGGTTGCGTCGCCTCGGTCGAGAAGGCCCTGAATGCGGTCCCGGGCGTGGAGACGGCCTCCGTCAGTTTCGCCGAGCATGCCGCCCAGGTGAGCGGGAGGGTGGATGCCGACACCTTGATCAAGGCTGTGGTCGACGCAGGCTATGAAGCGGCCGAGGTCAAGGACCTGGATCGGGAACAGGAGGAGCGCGAGGCTGCGGAACGCGAAGCCTATCGCGGCCGGTTCCGTAAAGCTGGAGTAGCGGCGCTGGTAGGTACCCCGCTGATGGTGGGGGAGATGGCCGGCTGGTTTCCCGCGATCGCCGATGCGCCCCTGTTCTGGCTGCTGATTGCGGCAGTGGCAGGGGCCACCATGTACTATGCGGGACGGCACTTCTTTATTGGTGCCTGGAAGCAGTTCCGCCACCACAATGCCAACATGGACACCCTCATCGCCATGGGCACCGGGGCGGCGTGGCTCTACTCGCTGGCGATTACGCTGTTTCCAGACAGTGTCCCTTCCATAGCCCAGCACGCCTACTACGAAGCAGCAGTATTTATCATCGCCTTCATCAACTTCGGGCAGGCGCTGGAGATGCGGGCGCGAAGCCGCACCTCGGAGGCCATCAAACGGCTCATTGGCCTGCAACCGAAAACGGCCCGGGTGGTCCGTGAGGGGAAAGAGCTGGATGTGCCCATCATCGAGGTGGGGGTGGAAGAGTCTGTCCGGGTTCGCCCTGGCGAGCGCATCCCGGTCGATGGGGTGGTAATCGATGGCCAATCGAGCGTCGATGAGGCCATGCTCACCGGTGAGCCGTTGCCGGTGGAAAAGCGAATCGGGGATGAGGTGGTGGGTGGCACCATCAACAAGACCGGCTCCTTCCTCTATCAGGCCAAACGCATCGGCAAGGATACCGTTCTGGCGTGTATCATCGATATGGTGCGCCAGGCGCAGGCCAGTAAACCGGCCATCGGGCGGCTGGTGGACCGGGTGGCTGGGGTATTTGTCCCCTCGGTCATGATCGTTGCTGTGTTCACCTTCCTGGCCTGGCTGAACTGGGGTCCGGATCCGCGGATCTCGTTCGCCATCGTCGCTACCGTGACGGTGTTGATTATCGCCTGTCCCTGTGCGCTGGGGCTCGCCACCCCGATTTCCATCATGATCGGGGTCGGCAAGGCGGCCCAGTACGGAGTCCTGATTCGAAACGGCGAGGCGCTGCAGCAGGCCGGGAAACTCACCACGATCGTCCTTGACAAGACCGGTACCGTGACCGAAGGGCGCCCCACGGTGACCTCGGTAGTACCAACAGAGGGCTGGGAGGAGGATGAGCTGCTGCACGCGGCCGCCTCCGTGGAAGCCGGTTCCGAGCATCCGCTTGCCCAGGCCATCGTCGAGGCCGCCAAGGAGCGCGGCATGCAACCGGAAGCGGTCGAAGGTTTTGCGGCCCTCTCCGGGCGTGGTGTTAGCGCCGAATGGCGCGGTCAAACCGTACTGTTTGGCAACCTGCGCCTGATGGGAGAGCAGGGAGTGGGTTTGGGCGGACTTGAAAGCCGTTTCGGCGAACTGGCGGCCGAGGCACAGACGCCGATGCTGCTGGCGGTCGCCGGTCGGGCGGCCGGTATCATCACCGTCGCCGACCCCGTCAAGAGTGACTCGGCCGGGGCGGTAAGCCGCCTCAAACGCGAGGGTCTGAAGGTCGTGATGATTACCGGCGATTACCAGGCAGCGGCCGATGCGGTGGGTCGCCAGGTGGGCATCGATCAGGTGATTGCCGAGGTCCTGCCCGAGCACAAGTCCGATGCCGTTGCAAAGCTTCAGGCGGAGGGTGAAATTGTCGGCATGGTGGGTGACGGCATCAATGATGCCCCGGCCCTGGCCCGTGCCAACGTGGGCTTCGCCATCGGTTCGGGCACCGATGTGGCCATCGAAAGCGCCGACGTCACCCTGATGCGCGGCTCCCTCCACGGCGTCGCCGATGCCATTGCAATCTCCCAGGCCACAGTGCGAAATATCAAACAGAACCTGTTCGGGGCGTTTATCTACAATACTCTGGGTATTCCCGTGGCCGCCGGTGTGCTCTACCCCTTCATCGGTCTGCTGCTCAACCCGATGATTGCCGGTGCTGCCATGGCCGCCTCCTCGGTTACCGTGGTCACCAACGCCAATCGGCTGCGCTTTTTCCGCGCCGGGGAGGACTCGAAATGATGTGGGTCAATCTTGCGGGTCTGGTCGTGATCGGATTGATCATCTGGTGGTTCTGGCTGAGCGACTGAGTGAATCTTTGAACCGTAAAGAGGAAACGATTGCACCGCAGAGGTGCGGAGTTCGCTGAGGATTGAAGCAGGCAGCGCACGATATGCGGGGACCATGGGATAAACCGGGTAGGTCGGTCCCCCGGCGCCCCGTCCCGTGGGTCGGAGTAATCACCTGGTAGGGTGGATAAGCGAAGCGCATCCACCCAGCGACTCGAGAGAACGCGGACGTCATTGCGAACCGTACCACCTGCTGTGCAGGCCCGAATCAAGGGAGAACTGGTAACCACGGGGTACACGGTGACCCCGGGGTAAAACAAGCTATCGGGTTTTTTCCTCCCCCGTGCGCCCCGTGTTCCCCGTGGTTCAAAATTCAATGGTTCGTTAAGTTCTTCGGAGGCTCTGCGCCCTCGCGCCTCTGCGGTTTAAATATCTGTTCGAAGCAGAGGATATCCGCGCAGTAGCTCCCTATATCCGTTTTCGGTACCACCCGGTCAGGCTCATTCGTTGGCGTCCGGCCGGGAGGACTTCGTGGAGGAATGTGCCTGAGAGGAAGCTGACCAGTGTACCGGCCTCGGGCAGGATATCGACGTAGGGGCTCTCTTCGCCGGACTGCAGATAGAGGCGTAGTTGGCCCCCATCGTCCAATCTCCAGTCCTCGTTGAGGTAGAGAATGGTAGTGATGGTGCGCAGCTCGTTCTCCCTGAACTGGTCCCGGTGGCGCCTGTAGAAACTGCCAGGCGGATAGATCGCGAAGTGTCCCTCGTAATCGGCGAGCCCAAGATAGAGGTCGCGGTTGATGGCCAGCCTCAGCTTCTCCAGACGCCCATGCCAGCGAAGCTGGGCCGGGGTGGCGAATTCAGGATCGAGCCACATGATGTGATCCGTGCGCACATCAGCGTTGACATGAAGGACCTCGCCCCGCCCGACTCCGGCATGGCGAAAACCTCCGGCATCCCACTGGGTTCGGCACTCCCTCGCCAGTTCCCGCACCTCTTCTCGCTCCACGAAACCGGGAAAGGTGCCCCACCCCCGATCTGCCAGGGCATCCACTACCGCCTGACAGGGTTCAAGGTCCAAATCGTCGCTCCCAACCGTTCATCGACCAGCTTCTCCTTAAGGATGGTCGATATATACCCGCTTTCGACCTCGCTGTAACCGGAAGGATCGTTTTTCATGCTCTCGCGCCGGCGCCGGCGGCACGCTACCATGGTCCGGTCACGAGCCGAATGGCGGAGAATTCGATGAGTTGGTGGGGTAAGGTGCTCGGCACGGCCTTTGGTTTTGCCCTTGGCGGCCCTCTGGGTGCGCTGCTGGGCACCGTGGTGGGGCACCAGTTCGACAAGGGACTGAAGCTGGTCACCGGTCAGACCATGGATCGCGAGCAGATCCAGATGGCGTTCTTTACGGCGACCTTTTCCGTCATGGGGCGCCTTGCCAAGGCCGATGGCCGGGTCAGCAGGCAGGAGATCAGTTTCGCCCAGGCAGTGATGCAGCAGATGGCGCTGCAGCCCGAACAGAAGCAGGTGGCCATCGATCTGTTCCGGCAGGGCAAGGAGGATGATTTCGACCTGGAAGGTGTGCTGGAACAGTTCCGGTCAGTGGTCGGGCGTCGCTCCACGCTGATGCGCATGTTTCTCGAGATCCAGCTTCAGGCCGCCTATGCCGACGGTGCACTGCATGCCGCGGAACGGGAATTGTTGATCGAGATCTTCCGCTTGCTGGGCTTTTCCCGGGCCGAATTCGCGCATCTCGACGCCATGACGCGGGCTGCCCGCGATTTCGCCGGGCGTGGCCCCGGTGCCGCCGGCGGAATGGGACGGGCGCCTCGCAAGGACCTCGTAAAAGAGGCGTACGAAGTGCTGGGCGTCAAAGCCGACGCATCCGATGCCGAGATCAAACGCGCCTACCGTCGCCTGATGAGCCAGCACCATCCGGACAAGCTGGTCTCCCGCGGACTGCCCGAAGAGATGATGAAGATCGCCACAGAGAAGACGCAGGAGATTAAAAACGCCTACGAAATGATCAAGGAGACGCGGGGCACCCGTTGAAGCAGTGGTTTGGAACTGCAACCGCGTGCCGTCAATCGAGGGCTCTCCTCTCTCTGGGGTGGCGGGCAAAATAGTCAGCTGTGGCGGCCCTGACCCTGGGCGCAAGTAACAGCGCTGAGGTCATGGTCGGAATGGCCATCAGCCCGTACATGCCGTCGATCAGGCTGATTACCAGTTCGAGCGACCCCACCGCACCGAGCAGCACCAGTCCCGTATAGATCCAGACGTAGTGGTGCTGGCGCTCGGCACCCGCCAGAAAGCCCAGGCACTTGCTGCCGTAGTACCAGAAGCTGAATATGGTCGAGAGCGACAGGAATAGCACCATGATGGTCAACAGATAGGCGCCAGTCCCTGGAAGGGCATGTTCGAAGGCGCTGGCCGTGAGGCTCACGCCGTCCGCCTCGCTACCCTGCCAGACGCCGGTGGTAAGAATGGCCAGTGCAGTGCAGGTGCAGACGATCAGGGTATCGATGACCGGCCCCAGCATCGCCACGAGCCCCTCGCGGATCGGCTCATTGGTCTTCGCGGCGCCGTGGGCCATGGACTCGGTGCCGATGCCCGCCTCGTTGGAGAAGGCGCCGCGCCGCACCCCCATCAGGATCACCGTCCCGACCGCGCCGCCCGCCACCGACTGGCCGCTGAAGGCATCCTCCAGGATCAGCGCAAAGGCACCGGGAATCGCGCCGGCATTATCGAAGAGCACCCATACCGTCAGGGCCATGTAGAACAGTACCATTGCGGGCACCAGCCGTGAGGTGACCCTCCCCACCCGCTGGATGTTGCCCAGAATTACGGCGAGCACCACCGCTGCGATCAGCACCCCGAGGGTGAGGTCAAAGCCGAAGTGGTCCGCCTCGGAGGTCCAGCCGTTCGGTATCGCCACCACCTCGCGGACGATCTGCACCAGCTGATTGACCTGAAAGACCGGTAGTGTCCCGAACAGCCCCGCCAGTGCGAAGAGTCCGGCCAGTGGCAGCCAGCGCCGCCCCAGCCCCTCGCGGACTACATACATGGGGCCACCCTGGAGGTGGCCGAGACTGTCCCGCCCCCGGTACATGATGGCCAGCGAGGCGGTGAAGAACTTGGTGGCGATCCCGACCACGGCCGTGATCCACATCCAGAAGATGGCGCCCGGCCCTCCCATGGTGATTGCCACGGCAACCCCGGCAATGTTGCCCATCCCGAGGGTGCCGGAGAGGGCGGTGGTGAGCGCCTGGAAGTGTACGATGTGACCCGGGTCGCCGGGGTCGTCGTAGCGGCCGCGCAGGATGGCGATGGCGTGCCGAAAGTGCCGGTAGGGCAGCAGGCGGGAGTAGAGCAGAAAGAACACGCCGCCCCCGACCAGCAGAATAACCAGCGGCATGCCCCAGACAAACCCGGCGAATGCGACCAGGGCGTTTTCCAGTGATTCCATCGGTAAAGGGGGGCTTTTGGACTCCGTGTCACCTTAACACAGCAAACAACAGCGACCATGCTTACAGCGCCGTCTCGACCCCCGACGCGCCAGGTGCGCTCTTTGCGTTTTGCGGTGAATATCCCAACCTATGAAAGACACAGCAACCGGAGAGTGAAAGCCATGGTTACGGCAATCGTACTGGTCAAGGCGGAGCGCATGCGGGTCAACGATGTGGCCGCCGAACTGGCGGAGATTGAGGGTATCAGCGAGGTCTACTCCGTCGGCGGCCGTTATGACCTGGTGGTGATGATTCGCGTTCGCAGCAATGAAGCCATGGCCGACGTGGTGACCAATCACATGCTCAAGGTCGACGGCATCATCGAAACGGAAACCATGCCCGCCTTCCGTACCCAGTCCCGGCATGACCTTGAAACCATGTTTTCCATCGGCATGGACGAGTAGGATCGCCCGGAAAGGCGAGGGCGTTTTGACCGCACAGCTGGCGTCTATCCTTTGAGAAGGACGTCACACGGAGGCTCGTCATGGAAAACGCAGTCGTATTGTTGAAGGTGGACCAGAATCGCATCGATGCCATTGCCGATCGTATTTCGCGACTGCCGGGGGTCGACCAGGTCCATGCCGTCGCGGGCATCTACGACCTGGTCGCGCTCATCAAAGCCACCACGGCAGAGGGCGTGGACAACCTCGTGAACAGGCACATGGCGAAGATATCCGGAGTTCACGAGGCCCATACCCTGGCTGCCGAACGGACCTTTACTCGACGGGATGTGGACCCGCTCTATTCAGGTGGGCTCGGGCCTTAGAGACTGAATTCACCATGGAGGACACGGAGATGTAATGCCTAAGCCCGATCGCGTGTCTCTCTGTGTCCTCCGTGGTTGGAAGCTGTAGTTACATCAGTTCCCGCCTAGAAAAGGCGTCCCCCGCTGCCGATCGCAGCGGTGATGAGGCCCAGCAGGAGGTTGATGCCGACGATGGCGCGGATACGGTCCAGATGCTGTTTGCCGTCGGGCCAGCGGCGTTCGGCCACCGCCTGCCTGAAGCCGCGGTACGGGACGAAAAACAGAAAGACGAACAGCGCGATCATCACCAGGCCGATGCCGTTCATGATGTGGACGTATACGCCCACGTTCGCCATGCCTCCATAGACGGCAAAAATAAGCCAGTATCCCGTCACCAGAATCAGGATGACCGCCGCCCAGACCCAGGCGAAGAAGCGCCGGAATACACCATTCCAGAGAACCTGCCGTTCGGGTGGCTCAAGCTCCACTGCGGCCACCGGGCGCAAGACCTGGTGGGCAAAAAACATCCCGCCCACCCAAACGATAACGGCCAGGACGTGTAGTGCGAGCATAATGCTCATGGTGTCTTCTCCTGCTTCTGCAACTGGTCAAGGTAGGCTGCCGCTTCGGCTGAAGGGCATTCACAAACCATTGGTATGGGACTCTAACAGGTCGAAATCAAGAGGTTAGGGTGATTTCGCGCTATTCTATCCGCTCCCGAGTCGCATTCGGCCGGGACAGCGGGTAAAATTCCGGGTTCTTTTTTCGGGCGCTTCGCCGAATGCGGGCGTGCAACGGACATAATCAGAGGCAAAGAACTATGGCGGACTATTTGATTGCTCCCTCGATCCTGTCGGCGGATTTTGCCCGGCTGGGCGACGAGGTCAAGAAGGTCCTCGATTCCGGTGCCGATATCGTGCACTTCGACGTCATGGACAACCACTACGTCCCCAACCTGACCATCGGCCCGCTGGTATGCCAGGCATTGCGCGATTACGGTATCACCGCCCCGGTCGACGTGCACCTGATGGTCAAGCCGGTGGATCGGATCATTCCTGACTTTGCGGCAGCCGGCGCCACCTACATTACCTTCCATCCGGAGGCCTCCGAGCATGTCGATCGGACCTTGCAGCTGATCCACGACGAGGGCTGCAAGGCGGGTCTGGTGTTCAACCCGGCGACTCCGCTCTCCTATCTGGACTACGTGATGGACAAGGTCGACATGATCCTGCTCATGTCCGTGAACCCCGGCTTCGGCGGCCAGAGCTTCATTCCGGCGACCCTGGACAAGCTGCGTGAGGCGCGCAAGCGCATCGATGCAAGCGGTCGCGACATCCGTCTTGAGATCGATGGTGGCGTGAAGGCCGACAACATCCGCGAGATCGCCGAAGCGGGCGCCGATACTTTCGTCGCCGGCTCGGGCATCTTCGGCAAGGCCGAGGCCTCCGATCCGAACAAGTATGATTCCATCCTGGAGACCTTCCGCGCCGAGCTGGCCAAGGCTGGTAAATAGAGAAAAAACCACGGAGAGCACGGGGACACGGGGGCTTGTTGATTGGGGTCCCCGTGCTCCCCGTGTCCGCCGTGGTTGATAACCGAGGCCGGAGAAATGAAACTACCCCGGATGGTCCTGATTGACCTTGACGGCACCCTGGTGGACAGCGTGCCGGATTTGGCCTTCTGCGCCGACGAGATGAACAAGGTGCTCGGTCTCCCGGTGCGTGGTGAAAATCGTGCCCGCAACTGGGTGGGTAATGGTGTAGAACGGTTCGTCAAACGAGCACTGACCGATTCGCTGCATGACGAGCCTGAGCCGGCGCTGTTTGAAAAGGCGCTGCCGATCTTCATGGCGCTTTATGCAGAGAACACCAGTGCCCGCAGCCGGCTCTATCCAGGTGTGCGTGAGGGGATCGACTATCTGCAAGCGGAAGGAATTGCCCTCGGGTGCGTAACCAACAAGGCAGCGCGTTTTACCGAGCCGCTCCTGCAGGAGCTCGGCATCTACGACTGTTTCGGCATCGTGGTCAGTGGCGATACGCTGCCGCAAAAGAAGCCCGACCCCGCGCCCTTGCGGCATGCTGCTGATTTCTTTAAAGTTCCTGCAGAGGCATCATTGATGATCGGCGATTCCATGCACGACGTGGAAGCCGCCCGCAATGCCGGGTTTTCGGTAATCGCCGTGACCTACGGCTACAATCACGGCCACGACATCCGCGAGGCAAACCCGGACGCCGTGGTGGACTCCCTGGCGGAGTTGCCTCGAGTGTTGGAAGACTGAAAAGACATCAACCACAGAGGACACGGAGCTCACAGAGATTTTTAAATTGTCCTCTCTGTGTACTCTGTGCTCTCTGTGGTTAATAACTGGATCCAGTAAATAGCAATGACCCCGACGTTGAACAAGGCATGGCCCGGGAAACGATGGCGCAGCTAGGTCGCCATTGAGCCCGAATGATAAACATCCGGGCTAAGCCATCGCCTTTTTCATCTGACAGGGGAATGCCATGACACCCGAATACTTCGCCCGGCTTGCCGCTGAGGGCTACAACCGAATCCCGGTGATGCGCGAGGTCCTCGCCGACCTCGACACGCCGCTCTCCACCTATCTCAAGCTGGCCGACGGACCCTACACCTATCTGTTCGAGTCGGTTCAGGGCGGGGAAAAATGGGGCCGCTACTCCATCATCGGCCTGCCGTGTCGCACCGTCCTCAAGGTGTTCGGCCACGACATCGTGGTGGAGGAGGGCGGCCGGCCGGTCGAGCAGGCCACGGCCGACGATCCGCTCGCCTGGATCGAGGATTTCCAGGGCCGCTACCACATGGCAGAGGTGCCCGGATTGCCCCGCTTCACGGGCGGTCTGGTGGGTTATTTTGGCTACGACACGGTGCGTTATGTCGAGCCCCGCCTCGGGGACAGCCCCAATTCGGACCCGCTGGGCAATCCCGACATCCTGCTGATGGTTTCCGATGAGGTGGTCGTATTCGACAATCTTTCGGGCAAGCTCTACGTCATCGTCCACGCCGATCCAACCGCCGGCGGTGCGCTGGAGCGGGCGCAGCAGCGGCTGGACCGGCTAGTCGAGCGCATGCGGGCCATCACGCCCGTGCAGCGGTCCGGCATCTCGACGGAAGTGACCGAAAAGGATTTCGTCTCCGGCTTTACACAAGAGGGTTTCGAGGCCGCAGTTGCCCGGGCCAGGGAGTACATCGCCGCCGGCGACATCATGCAGGTAGTGCTCTCGCAGCGGCTCTCGATCCCCTACCATGCCCGACCGCTGGACCTCTATCGCGCGCTGCGCAGCCTCAACCCCTCGCCTTACATGTACTATCTCGATCTCGAGGGATTTCAGGTGGTCGGCTCCTCGCCGGAGATCCTGGTTCGCGCGGAGGATGGCAAGGTAACCGTGCGGCCCATCGCCGGCACCCGTCCGCGCGGCAAGAGCGAAGAGGAGGACCGTGCGCTGGAGCAGGAGCTGCTGGCTGATCCCAAGGAACTCGCCGAGCACCTGATGCTTATCGACCTGGGGCGCAACGACGTTGGCCGCATCGCCGAGACCGGCTCGGTGCAACTGACCGATAAAATGGTCATCGAGCGCTACTCCCATGTGATGCACATTGTTTCCAACGTTGTCGCGGACCTGCGGGACGGCCTCACCGCCATGGATGCCCTGCGCGCCACCTTTCCTGCAGGTACCGTGTCCGGTGCGCCCAAGATCCGGGCCATGGAGATCATCGACGAACTGGAGCCAGTCAAGCGCGGTGTCTACTCGGGAGCCGTCGGCTATCTCGGCTGGAACGGCAACATGGATACTGCCATTGCCATCCGCACCGCGGTCATCAAGGATGAAAAGCTGCACATCCAGGCCGGTGCCGGCATTGTCTACGACTCCGTCCCGAGCAAAGAATGGGAAGAGACCATGAACAAGGGTCGCGCGATCTTCCGCGCCGTCGCCATGGCGGAGGCGGGCCTGACTTAGGAGCCAGCCGCAGGCCCTCTCCCTGGTATGACAGCCGGGAAATTTCACCGTTGGCCCTGGAAACTAGCGGTGTTATCCACTACTGATTAGCTAACGTAGCGACCTTTGCAATTACAAGGACGGCGGAGGATGGCTCCTGGTTTAGCCGAACTCAAGCATGGACGTTTGCGTTGGGTCATCTGACGGTACGAAGCCACAATGGCACTATACTGACTCGCATGCGACACGCGGTCCGACCGGGCGCCTGCTTTCAATCAAATGCCTCGGCTCTAGACTCGAAGATGCCAATCCGCCCGGGTATGACGCATGGGCGGGCAGCCTTGTCGCTGCCGATATCCTCTTAAATCATTCACGCGCCAACGGAAGGTAAGATGAGTGACTTCAAACAAAGCCCGCCATTCAACGCAAGCGAAAACGTTGTCGATTTGAGGGAGTATGTTGTTGAACTCTGGCGCGCGAAACACGTTGTGTTCGGTATTGCGCTGCTCGTCCTGACCGTGGTCGGTCTCTATACGTTCACTGCACGACCAATTTATCAAAGCGATGTCCTCATCCAGATAGACCCGGCGCAAGCTGATTCCGAAAGCACCCGGGAGCTTTCTTCGATTTCGGCAGGCGATAGTCCGGTGGAAGCCGAGATGCAGCTCTTTCGTTCCCGGTCCGTGGTGGGCGCAGCGGTTGACGAGCTGAATCTTGCGATCGTTGCCGAACCGACGTACTTGCCGGTTGCCGGCAGAGCAATAGCAAAGATGAGTCTCCCTGTGCAGGAATTATCGGCTGCCTGGGAGTATCTGAAGCCTTACGCATGGGGAAAAGAGAAAATTACCGTCGACCGGCTGGAGGTACCCGACTACCTGACAGGCCAGGCCATGTCCCTGGTTGCGATGGGTAATGACTCTTACGAGATTCACGACGACTTGGGTAACAAACTCGCGGAGGGGCGAGTCGGCGAACTGCTAAGTCAGGACCTTGGCGATGAAGACTCGCTGGAAATTCTCGTTTCCGAATTGAGAGCACATCGGGGGGCACAGTTTTCGGTCACCAGAAGCTACCGCTGGCACGCCGTGAACAAGTTGCGCAACGCCCTCCATGTATCGCAACAGGGGGAGGAAACAGGAATCATAAGGCTGGCTTTGGAGGGCCCCGATCCTGAACTTCTGCAGCGCATCCTCACCACCATCACAAGTGCCTATCTTCAGCACAATGTCGCACGTCGAGCCCAGGAAGCCGAGAAGACCCTCGAGGTGCTCAATAAACATCTGCCTGCGTTGAGAAAGAACCTGACGGAGGCCGAAAATCGCCTGAATGACTACCGCTCCAGTGTGGGCAGTGTGAACGTTACGCTGGAAGCGGAAGCCCTGCTGGAGCGTGCAACGTCACTGGAAACGCAACTCTCCGAGTTGAAGATCCGGCGTGATGATATTGAAAACAAGTTTACTCCGGAGCACCCCCTGTTCAGCGAAATCAATCAGCAAATCCGATCGCTTGAAAATGAGCGGGCCAGCCTCAATGCAGAGATGCGTAAGTTGCCAGACGAGCAGGAAAAGTCCATCCGACTGGAACGCGATGTGACGGTGGCTAATGAGCTTTACCTGCTTTTGTTGAACAGGGCACAGGAAATGCGTGTGATGCGCGCGGGTACTGTAACCAATGCCCGGGTGATCGACCCGGCCGACCTCCCGATAGAGCCGACAAAACCAAAGCCATCACTGATGCTGTCCCTGGGCGCTATTCTCGGGACAACACTCGGGATCTTTGGCGTCGTGCTGCGGAATGGCTTTCGTCAAGGCATCGACGATCCCGAGGTTGTTGAAAAAAACCTCAGTCTTCCGGTGTATGCCTCCATATTACACAGCACCAGTCAGGCCAAACTGGAGAAGTCGAGAAAGTTCAAAGGGAGGGAGCGGCTCCTCGCGATCCTCGACAGGGATAGTCCGACAGTAGAAGCCTTGCGAAGTCTTCGAACCAACGTCTATTTTGCCGCCCAGCATGTCGAACATCCGATTGTCGCCATCACCGGCCCGGCTCCGAATATTGGCAAGTCATTCGTGGCTTCCAACCTCGCCGTGGTGCTTGCTGACAGTGGCAAACGCACCCTGCTGATCGATGCCGACATGCGCAAGGGACATCTGCATGATGCGTTTGCGATTCAGCGCGGATACGGTCTTTCCGGGGTGCTGCGGGGGCAGGTTCTGCCCGGAGATGCAATTCACCAAACCAGACAACAGGGACTGGATTTTCTTCCTTGTGGGGATATGCCTCGGAACCCTTCCGAATTGCTTCTTCACGAGCGTTTCGCCGCACTTCTGGAGCGGCTACGGCAGCACTACGACATGATCATTGTAGATAGTCCACCAACCCTTGCCGTCACAGATGCTGTTGTCATCGCTCGACACTCTGATGTGAACCTGATGGTCCTGCGCGCAGGTCAACATCCGATGGGAGAAATCAGGGCGGCGATGCGAGGATTTCAACAGAGTGATTTGAGTATCGATGGCTTTATTGTCAACGACGTGTCAGCCACGAACTCCTATTACGTGCGCTACTATCACCAGTACGCCAGTTGAGCTCCGGAGGCTGAAACGACGTACAGGCAGGGTTCTGAATCAAGGCCGTTTGGGTGATCCGGCCAGGACGTCATGCAACATAGCAAGGATGCTAAATGAAACTGCCGCAGACATTGGCAAGGAGCGCTGGACGCGCCCCTTTATTGATTGTCGACATGTGGCTGATTCCTGTTTTGTTGTGGTGTGCGTTTGCACTTCGATCCGGCACTCTTCCGCCGGATCTGACCGACGACAGGAAGTGGCTTTTACTCTTTTCAGTAGTCGCAAGCGTTGTCCCTTTTATCCGCCTGGGACTCTATCGTGCGGTCACGCGCTACATCGGCCAGGAAGCCGCGTTTGTAATCATCCAGGGAGTGACCACTGCCGCACTGCTGCTGTTTGGTTTGGCCTGGCTATTTCAACTCGAAGCCGATCCGGCCGTGTTCATTATTTTTTGGGCAATAGTGTTGATTTATGTGGGCGGAAGTCGCTTTGCGATTCGGGCCTATTATCGCCACAGAGCGGCCAGAAGAGCGAAGGCGGTGGGGATTTATGGCGCCGGTGATGCAGGACGCCAACTCGCTGCGGCGATTAACAGCGGAAATCAGTGCCACGTAAGGGCATTTTTTGATGATGATCCATCTTTGGACGGAGTGATTATCGATGGCACTCCGGTCTTCAATACCCATGATATTCAGCATGTTGTCCAGCAAAGGGGATTGCACGAGATCTTCCTCGCTCTGCCTTCAGCCAGCCGACACCAGAGGCAGCAGGCACTCCGCCGCGTTGAATTTCTTCCTGTTCGAATCCGCACCGTGCCTCATCTGGGGGAGTTGGTCGTCGGTCTGGCCCGCGTCGATGAACTGCGAGATATCGACCTGGAGGACCTGCTGGAGCGAGCGCCCGTCGAGGCGAAGATGGCCCTGCTGACCAGTTCCGCCAACAAAAAAAATGTCATGGTGACGGGTGCCGGTGGCACGATCGGATCAGAACTCTGCCGGAAAATCATCGACCTCAACCCGGTTCGGGTCGTGCTCTATGAAATGTCCGAATATGCGCTTTACGCCATAGAGAAAGAGTTGAGAGAGGCCAACAAATACGCGAAAACGACCATCGCTATTCATCCAGTCTTGAGCTCGGTCAGAGACAGCCAGCGGGTTGCGGCTGTCATGGCAGAGTATGGAATCGACCTTGTCTTTCATGCTGCGGCATACAAGCACGTTCCCATGCTGGAGGAAAACATTGCGGAGGGTGTGCTCAATAATGTGATCGGGACGTGGAACGTCGCCGAAGCGGCTGTGGCTGCACAGGCAGCCACCTTCGTGCTGGTATCAACGGACAAAGCCGTGCGGCCGACAAACTTGATGGGGGCGACCAAGCGCATGTCTGAACTGGTGGTTCAGGCAATTCAGGAGCGGGAACGGCAGGGAGAGAGCAAGACGGACCTCTGTATCGTTCGTTTTGGCAATGTCCTCGGAAGCTCCGGATCGGTGGTTCCCCACTTTAAAGAGCAGATTCGCAGGGGCGGTCCGATCACTGTGACTCATCCCGAGGTGATCCGGTATTTCATGACAGTCCCCGAGGCGGCCCAGTTGGTGCTGCAGGCCAGTGCCATGTCACGCGGAGGAGACGTGTTCCTTCTGGACATGGGCGCACCGGTCAAGATTCATGACCTGGCAAAGAAGATGATCCACCTGATGGGATTTATCGAGAAAACCGACAACAACCAAAGCGGGGACATTGCCATCGAGTTTACCGGTCTTCGTCCGGGTGAAAAACTCTATGAAGAACTCCTGGTCGACAGCGAGGCGTACGCTACAGAGCATCCGAAGATCATGCGTGCACAGGAAGGGGGTGTTGCCTGGAACGAGATTGAAGAGCCTCTGCATGACCTGTGGCGGGCAGCCGATGAGAACCGGATTGAAGAGGTGATCGAAATTCTGAAGGCTTGCGTCCCCGAGTATACGCCGGGAGAAGGTGTTTGCTCCCAATGCAGCGCGGAACAGGAGTATACCGGTGGCCTGGATCGCTCGTTTGCAGCAGGAAACGGTATTGAGTAGAACTTACCCAGGGCGTCGGACCTGGTTTGCAGGAGATCTCCTTACGCAAACGTTGAACGCAAGCACATCCGGCGACAGACCTTACACGAAAACTGACCCAGGGATGGGATTGAAATGGCATCAAAAATCAACAATCGAAAATTGCGTATCGGGATCGTGGGGTGCGGGCGGATCTCCCGGAATCACTTCGATTCGATTGACGTCCACAGCGAACACATGGAGCTGGTATCCGTTTGCGATGTGGACGAGGATATTCTCGGAAATCATACCGAAAAGTATAAAGTGCCCGGCTATAGCAATATGGAGGCGATGCTCAAAAATGAATCGATGGATCTGGTGGCACTATGTACTCCCAGCGGGCTCCATCCCGACCAAACCGTTCGAGCGGCGCAACACGGGGTCAATGTGGTCACCGAAAAACCGATGGCCACACGGTGGCAAGATGGTCTGCGTATGGTCCGGGCCTGCGACCAGGAGGGTGTGCGACTTTTCGTTGTAAAGCAGAACCGAAAGAATACCACCCTTCAGTTGTTGAAACAGGCCATCACCGAAAAGCGGTTCGGGAAAATTTATATGGTCCATATCAACGTATTCTGGAATCGCCCGCAGGAGTACTACGATTCGGCCAAGTGGCGCGGGACCTGGGAACTCGATGGCGGCGCTTTCATGAATCAGGCGAGCCACTATGTGGACTTGCTCGACTGGCTGATCGGTCCCGTAGAGAGCATTCAGGCGATGAACGGCACCCTGGACCGGGATGTCGAGGTCGAGACCAGCGGAGTCCTTAATGTTCGCTGGCGGAGCGGATCGCTTGGATCCATGAGTGTGACGATGCTCACTTATCCCAAGAACTTCGAAGGTTCGATAACGATACTCGGTGAGAAGGGAACCGTGCGCGTGGGTGGCGTCGCCGTAAACGAGATCCAGCATTGGCAATTTTCCGATGAGCGGGAGTACGACAGCCAGGTACAGGCCGCAAACTACGAAACCACATCGGTTTACGGCTTTGGGCACCCGGGGTACTACAAGAATGTCATCGACGTGATGCGTGGTGAGGCGGAACCGGAGACCGACGGACGTGAGGGATTGAAGTCGCTGGAGGTACTGATAGCCGCCTATCTCTCTGCACGTGACGGACGCACGGTGTCACTCCCATTGGAGTATTGAAGGTGAGCCATGACGTTTAGTGTACATGCGACTGCGATTGTTGATGAGGGGGCGACCATCGGCGAGCACACGAGGATTTGGCATTGGGTACACGTCTGCGCCGGGGCGCGTATTGGCCGTGACTGTTCACTGGGGCAGAACGTTTTCGTGGGCAACAGGGTAACGATCGGAAACAGCGTAAAGGTACAAAACAATGTTTCCATTTACGACGAGGTTCACCTCGAGGATCACGTGTTTTGCGGGCCCAGCATGGTGTTCACCAATGTGGTAAACCCACGCTCTCACGTGGCCAGAAAACTGGAGTACCAGAAGACCCTCGTGCGAACTGGCGCCACCATCGGGGCGAATGCGACCATCATCTGCGGGCATACCATCGGGAAGTACGCCTTCATCGGTGCAGGCGCAGTAGTGACGAAGGATGTGCCCGATTATGCACTTCTGTTGGGAAATCCCGCTGTTCGCGTCGGCTGGATGTGTCAGTGCGGTGTGCGGTTGCCCAATGAGGGCCAGGTCTCCTGCGATGCGTGTGGCCAAGCCTATGCGATCGACGAGGAGGCGTGTCGCCCTTTATGAAACGGGTTGCAGTGATTGGCGGTGGCATTAACGGTGTAATGACGGCCTGGGAACTGTCGAAAAAGGGACATACCGTCCAGTTGTTCGAAAAGGGCACGCTCATGTCGGCCACCAGCAGTGCCTCAACCAAGTTGCTGCACGGGGGGCTGCGTTATCTGGAGCATGGTCAGTTTTCCCTGGTTCGTGAAGCGCTGGCGGAACGGGCCTGGTGGATAGAGCAGGCGCCACATCTGGCACGCCCGCTGCCGATCCTGTTGCCGATTTATCGAAAGAGCAGCCGATCGCCTTTGAAGATGAAGATCGGATTGACGATCTATGACGGACTTGCCGGAAAAGCTTGCCTGGGTCGACACCAAAAGTTGATGCCGTCTGAGCTGCTGGCCTTGCTGCCGGAGTTGAAACCGGAAGGGCTCGTTGGCGGATATCGGTTTTTTGACGGACAGATGGATGATCGGGCGCTCGGTCTGTGGGCCGCGGAACAGGCCAGCAAAGCGGGAGTAACGATTCGAGAGAATGCCGCCGTCGACAGGGTGACGAGTTCGGGTCAGGTGATCGCCGGTGGCGATTGGGAGCGCTATGATCTGGTATACAACGTTACCGGTCCCTGGGCAGAGCAGTTGCTGATCCAAAGTGGTATCGAAAGCAGCGTTCGACTCCGCCTTGTAAAGGGGAGTCATCTGGTTTTCGACTTCCCGATCGCTCATGGCGCGATTCTTGAAGTACCGGGGCAGCGCCGGGTGGCATTCATTCTTCCCTATCAAGGCCATACCCTGGTGGGGACCACCGAAGTGGCCCAGCGGCTAAACGAGCCGGTCGAGTGTTCTGCAGAGGAGACTTCATACCTGATCGGATTTTGCCGGAGCTATCTGCATCGCAACATCGGCGAAGCAAACATTAAAACGCATTTCGCAGGATTGCGGCCGTTAGTGCAGTCCGCACGGGATGCCGGCAGCAACAGCCGGGAATCGGCTTTCGAGCAAACAGATAGGGTAATCACTGTTTTCGGGGGCAAATGGACTGCATCAAGGGTACTGGCATCCCGCGCCGCAGCCATGAGTATGTAACTGTACTGTGTATTCCTGTTCCCCTACATAGTCATGCGGACGGAAGCGCAAGGATAATGATAATTCTCAGGAAGAGCCCATGCAATTTATCGATCTTGAATCCCAGCAAAAGAGCATTCGCCCCCGATTGGAGGCGCGTATCCGGCGAGTGCTGGACCACGGCCGGTACATCATGGGGCCGGAAGTGGCCGAACTCGAAGAGCGCTTGGCTGAATATGCAGGCGTAAAGCACTGTGTTGCCGTGTCCAGTGGTACCGATTCACTTCTCATTGCCATGATGGCGTTGGGCATCGGTCCGGGCGATGAAGTGATCACGACTCCATTTACCTTTATTGCGACCGGCGAGGTAATTGCCTTGCTGGGTGCGATGCCTGTCTTCGTCGACATAGACTTCCGCACCTATAATATCGATCCGGAAAAAATAGAGACGAAGATCACGTCGAAGACCCGGGCCATTATGCCTGTCAGTCTTTATGGCCAGTGCGCCGATTTTGACACCATCAATGCTATCGCCGCCCGATATGGACTCCCGGTGATAGAGGACGGTGCACAATCCTTTGGCGCCACTTACAAGGGGCGCAAGTCCTGTGGGCTTTCCACCGTCGGTTCGACGAGCTTTTTTCCGAGCAAGCCGTTAGGGGGCTATGGAGATAGCGGGGCGCTGTTTACCGACGAAGATGAACTCGCGCAGGCAATGCGGGAGATCCGGGTGCATGGGCAGGATCGGCGCTATCACCATCCGGTGATCGGCATCAACGGGCGCATAAATACGATCCAGGCCGCGATCCTGCTGGAAAAACTCGAAATCTTCCCGCAAGAAGTGGTGAACCGGGCCAGAATCGGGGCGGAATACGGGCGGCAATTGGCTGCGCTCAGCGGCATAGCCCCGCTCTATATCGAGCCCTATCACACCAGTGTATATGCACAATATACGGTACAGGTGGAGGACCGCGATCAAATTGCTAGGCAACTGAAATCGCGCGGTATACCCACCGCCGTGCATTATCCCGTTTCCCTTTGCCGGCAGCCGGTGTTTTCCGGACTTAACCTCGATCCCTCTGCATGCCCCCAGGCGGAACAGGCGAGTGCGCGTGTTTTGAGTCTGCCCATGCACCCGTATCTGGACCCAAAAGAGCAGCATTCGGTGGTCGATGCATTGGCTAGCGCAACACAGCTGTCCGTGAGCTAGTGCCGGCGCGATGCTGTGGCCCAGGCGCACCATTCGGCGGCTACTCCCAAGAAATGAGATGTCAGACATAGTCGTGAGATTGCCATTCCACGCATACATGTTCGGCAAAGACACAGTCACGGCCGTGGGTGCACACAGTGCTAAGTAAAGCCAAAATACTTCTCCCAACTAGTCCGTTTGCTCGCGGTGTCAGTATTCTGGTCAGCGGTACGGCCGGGGCTCAAACGTTAGTCATTCTATCTGTGCCTTTGCTGACTCGCCTTTATACACCGGACGATTTTGGGCTTCTCGCAGTCTATGGAGGCGTATTAACCTTGTTTGCGGGCGTCGCAAGCCTTCGTTATGAGCTCGCCATACCTTTACCCAAAAACCAGCACGAATCGGCCAATGTGCTGGTACTCAGCTTGCTGCTCGTATTATTTATGACTGGTGTTTCAGCCGTAATAGTGCTGATGGCCGGACATCAGATCGCCGACCATTTGGGCGTACCCACACTAGCAAGCCACTTCTGGTTGCTACCTGTTGGTATTTTTTTTTCCGGTTGCTATAAGGTGTTTAGCTACTGGGCGGTACGCAACAAAGCCTTCTCAGTTATTGCTAAAACCCGCATAAGCCAAACCTTTGTGACACTGGCTGTTCAGATGATGGGCTTTAATTTGGGGGGGATAACACTCGTCCTAGGGCAGGTCGCCGGACAAGTTGTTGGGATGGTCCGACTGACTAAAACCGCCCTTATGCACTCTGATGCCTTGCAATGGAGCTGGTTAGGTGTATGGGAAGCAGCCCGACGCTATAAACAGTTCCCGATCTTCTCAACTTGGTCCGGTCTGTTCCGTACTGCGGGCTCACAACTCCCCCCGGTCATGTTTGCTGCGTTGTTTAATGCCAGTGCCGCAGGCTTGTATTCTTTGGCTCACCGAGTTCTGGCCCTCCCTATGTCAATGGTCGGTGGCGCCATCGGCCAGGTATTTTTTTCCAATGCTGCCGAAGCCTACAGAGAAGACCGTTTAGCGCCGCTAGTAGCGCGAGTGCATGAAATACTGGCAAAAATTGCTATGCCGCCGGTGTTAATGCTTATTATTGCCGGACCAGAGCTCTTTGCGCTGGTTTTTGGTGAGCAATGGCGTCAAGCGGGTGACATGGCTCGCTGGATGGCCCCTTGGCTGTATTTTGCATTCATTACATCACCCCTGGATAATCTTTTTTCCATTTTGGAAAAGCAACGGCAGGGAGTGGTAATTAACGGAATTTCATTAGCATTACGAGTCTTATCTATTGGGGCAGGCGCGTGGTATGACGATCTAATGACAGCGGTGATCTTGTTTGCTGCATCAAGCGCGCTTTGCCGTGCCGGTTTACTGTTGTGGATAGCAGTAGTTACTAAAAATTCCGCTAGCGTCATCTTAATGGCCACATTGAAACCTGTGGTTTTTAGCATGCTTTCCTTGCTTCCCATCACTCTGGCATTTAGCTCACAAACTACTACGATAACGTGGTGGCTTTTAGCCGCGACTCTGAGCGCTGTTTTGTTGGCGGGCTATTACTGGCCTCTTGTTCGCAATGTTTATGCACAATGAATATCGGTTTTGGTAATCGGAGGCATGAAGTGACTAATTTATTGTTATTTGGTGATGCTAATTCGCGCGCTTGTATTGCAAGCATCAGAGCGTTAAAAGGCAAGAACTGCCGAATACATATTGCGGTGCAAGGTGGCGGATTGAGTTGGATGTATCGTGTTTTGCCTTATGCGTATTATTGGCTCACCAGAAAAGTTCGAGTGTTTAGTTACTCATCAACAACAGAGGCGTGTTTTCTCGCGTCTCTTGACTCCTTGAGGCGTCTTATTGGTGCTTTTTCCGTGCTTCCAATGGGGGAAAGTCTGGTTCGTACTATGCTAAAAAACCACGAAAAGCTAAGTAAAAAAGGTATTTTTCTTATTAGTCCGGCAATCACTTACAATGAGTATTGTCAGCTTTCCAATAAAGAAAGCTTCTGTAGACTATGTGAGTCTTACGGGATTGCTGCCCCTAAAATAATTAAAATGCCTAGCAGGTTTGCGCAATCATACCTATGTAAACCAAAAGAATATGGTGTACACAAAACTGTATTAACTGCGCCAATGCTTGTAAGGAACGGCGCCGAACATGACTGCCTGATAAATTCCGAAATTGATTTTAACAGGCACTTTTTTCAAGAGTATATCGAAGGCGAAAGTTATTATTACTGTGCGTTATTCAGAAAAGGCGCTAAGCAATTACATTTTTCTCAGAAAAACCTTATACAGCAGCCTAAAGGGAAATCTATAATCAAAGCAATACCTTATGATCTTGATGCTGGTGTAATTGATAAAATTGATAGTATGATGAGAGGTATTTCTTATGATGGCGTAATGATGTTTGAATTGCGAAAGACAAATAACACAGGTCAGTTTGTCGCGATTGAATGTAACCCAAGGTTGTGGGGCCCACTTCAGCTTCCGTTGGATAACAACGTTAATTTCGTAACCGGGTTAGTGTTTGGGAAGTTTGATGAGCCGGCTGAACGTTATAAGTATGGCTACGTATGGAGTGGAGGGCTCCCTATATTTAAGAATAGCTTTGATCAATACGGATATCAGGTATGGGTTGGCGGCGCGAATGGTTTAAGATTCTTAGATATATGGAAGCGTTTCGATACATTAATTTATTATTTAATAGATAGGATTCATGGCCTAATAAAAAAATAAAATCGAGCAAAAGCAGATTTACCGACGGGTGAGTTTAACAAAACGCCGCTCTATTATGGCTTAGATTTATTCGCATGTTTTAGTAGAGTAGATTGTTTACTGATTAATTTTTTTACCAATCAACATGTTGTGAGCATCCTTAGGCAAAAATTATAAAACCATAATCTATGAAAGCTGATAGCAAGATTTTCGGTAATACAAAATGCAAGCAACTGTCGGAAATGCCAGCTTATGACTGTGATTGTTGAAGCTCCTGGAATACGCAGAGCTGAGCGAGAATATATTATAAGTACCGTATTGGGTGATTTTCTCGGACTTGATTGGAAGCTCCAGGTTCACGGTCGCGCGGATGTGCGTATTACGTTATCGGATCAGCCAGGGAAGGAGCTCAGTTTTCCGGATTGTCTATTAGGCATCGATCCTGAATCTTGGCTAACCGCAGCCTCTTTACCAGAGCAGCCATTGGGTGCTTGGGATGTCAATGAGCTAAGGCTGGAGATTCCGCTTACAGAACCTGTGGTACCGATTATATACGGAGATGCTGCATCTGTAGCGTTGTGTAAACATAATCTAATTAAACTGCCCGTCGATATTTTTGGATCGGCGTTCTTTATGATTACACGTTATGAAGAATTGGTAACTCCAGACCGAGACGATCATGATCGCTTTCCCGCTTGGGCTTCGCTTGCATATAAAGAGGGATTTCTTGAACGCCCGATAGTTGATGAGTATGTTGAGATTCTGTGGTCCGCAATGAACTCGCTGTGGCCTGGATTGTTTCGAAAAACAAGGAGTTTCGAGATCAAGGTGTCACATGATGTGGATCGGCCAAGTCGCTATTTATTTGGGTCCGTAAATAGATTTATGCGTAGCATCGTTGGCGATCTCATCAAACGTGGTGATATTCGGCGAATGATGTATGCGCCGTTGGTTCGATGGGGGACTCCTGAAAATCTCCATCCTGCAGACCCGTTCAATACTTTCGAGTGGATTATGGATGTCTCGGAAGATTACGGCTTGCAAAGCGCCTTTTATTTCATTTGCGGCCGGACCGATCAAACCATGGACGCTGACTACGACGTGGAGCACCCGGCGATCCGAGCTCTGATTCGCCGTATTCATGAGCGGGGCCACGAGATCGGTCTGCATCCAAGCTATAACACCTACTTGGATCCCGCTGCCCTCGAAGCCGAGGCTAAGCGCTTGTGGGCTGTCTGTGAAGACGAAGGAATTCAGCAGCAAGCCTGGGGCGGACGTATGCATTATTTGCGTTGGCGTCAGCCAACCACGTTAGCTGCCTGGGAATCTGCCGGAATGGCCTACGATTCTACTATGGGCTATGCCGATCATGTTGGATTCAGGTCTGGTGTATGCCGGGAGTACCCGGCTTTCGATCTTATTGCACGGAATAAGCTAAGACTAAGAATAAGACCCCTAATCGTTATGGAGTGCACAGTACTTTCGCCTAAGTATATGGCTACTGTTTCGCCTGAAGCTGCTGCTCAGCGTATCGTTCGTTTAAAAGAAATATGCGAAAGATTTTCGGGAGAGTTTACGATGCTTTGGCACAATTCGGAACTGGTTACTCCGCGAAGGAAAGGCGTCTATCGACAATGTTTGCGCGGCATAAGCGGGACAGTGGAAGAATGAACGACTATTCTTCCTCAGTGCCGGGTAAAAAGTTGATATTGGATGGCAGTCACGGTGCAATCGGGATCGCTATTTAGCTACTATTGTTTTGGAAGCTTCCTGTAAGGCGTACGTGAACGCCACATTGGCTGATACAGCACCAAGCTGAGGGAATATGCTAGAACTGGCTTTTTGCAATTGAATGCGATTTGCTCAGAAAAATTGCTTTTGGGGATCCTGCTCCGATCTCCACCATAAGTGCAGAAAATTTCAGGATCTTGCCGCGCCTCGTGTGACGCGGGGCAAAGGCTAGGGAATAAAATGGCATCGCCAGTAGAGAACATTTACAGCACGCATGTCGACGACGATGCTGATTTGTTCAGACGTCAGTCTATGAGGGATATGCCGACGCAGAGATTCGACCCTTGGCGTGTGGCCCAGTTCGTATCGGTGGGTGGGTTGATTGTTCTTTTTCCCGGCTTCGTGTTTGTTCACTACTCTGTGGCGGCGTTCGGCGTCACTCTTCCCGCTATTCTGGATGGGCTGTTCGGATTCTCATCTGCATTGCTGGTGGTGATCTTTGCCGCCTTGTTTCCACTAATCCTACGGGGATATGCCAATGTCATCAGCCCCTATATACTGGCCGTTTTCGGGTTTATCACCTTTACTCTTATCTGGGCTTTTACACACACCATTGTTCTGGACGGTGCTTATGTAAAAGTGGCTTTCATTCAGTCGGTTGAGACTGCAGTTCTGTGGTCAGCGCTGTTTTTTGTGGGAATGTTTTTGCCTGAATATTCATCAACGCTATACCGCACTCTCGCGGGTTCCTTTCTACTTATTCTCGGATTCCTGCTGCTCTATGTCGTCCAGACGGGCGAACTGACGTTCAACGCCAGTCGCATGTATAACGCAGATCATGTTGCGAGCTATCAGGGGTTTGCGCGAAGCACCCTTGTAATTCTGATTATCCTCCTAACCGTCGCCAGCACTATCAAACAGCGTACTGTGCTCCTGTTGGGGGGCCTTTTCATCCTGTTCCTGCTCGGAGCTCGCTCGGAGTTTTACGCATTTGTGGCTACCGCCTTGTTGATGGTCTCCATGCTGATGCTAAAGGATGGACGTTACGCGCTGCTCATGATCGCAACCATTGGTGGTACTTCGGTTACGATTTCCCTCGGGTACGAATCCTTGATCCAGAGCCGACAGTTGGAAATTCTTGATTTGCCTTCCTCTAGCTCGTGGCAAAGTAGGCAGTGGTTAAACGAAATTGCGATCCGACAGGTGTTGGATACACCGGTGTTCGGCTACTTCGGAGGACATGTGGTTGAAGGTGGGGGCACTGGTAGCTATGCCCACAATATGCTTTCCGGTTGGGTTAATTACGGCGTGCTCGGGTTCTTCTGGTACTTGTTGCTATCCCTGTCGCCTTTGCTGATTTCTATTAAGCGCCTGGTCGCCATAAAAACACAAGACCCTGTGTGGATGTTGGCGTTCACCACAAACTTCTGCTCTCTGCTACTAATGACTGCCGCCAAGCCGGTATTTTGGCCAATAGCAGCACTCGGATGGGGTTTCTGCGCGAGAGCAATATTGCTCTCTTCGAGAAGAGTTCACGTAACAAATACGTAGCAGCAGTTTGACGATGAATATTGGTTTCGGTCCGCTCCTTACGACCGGCGCCGTGGGACACACATATGCAGCACGACTTCAAAATTTGCCATCTTACATCGGTTCATGCCCGTTATGACACTCGCATTTTTATAAAAGAAGCGCAGTCCCTTGCCAGGGCGGGTTATTGTGTGGCACTGGTGGTGGCCGATGGAAAGGGGGATGTGACGAAAAACGGGGTTTTGGTCTACGACGTTGGATTACCGCAGGGGCGCAGGGACCGGTTTACCCTCACGACGCGAAAAATGCTGAAAAAGGCCAAGGAAATAGATGCGGATGTCTATCACCTGCATGATCCTGAGCTGCTTCCTGCCGGACTGAAGTTGAAGCGAATGGGCAAAAAAGTGATCTTCGATTCACATGAAGATGTGCCCATGCAAATCCGGGGGAAGTCGTATCTGAACAGACCAGCCAGATGGCTTTTTTCGAATGCGTTCAGGAGGTACGAAGCCTGGGTTTGCAGACAACTCGATGCTGTCGTCGCGGCGACGCCATTTATCCGCGACAAGTTTCTGGCGATAAATGCAAATTCTGTCGATATCAACAACTTTCCGATACTCGGAGAGTTGGCTGAAGACGAGGTAAATTGGTCGCTGAAGCAACATCAGATATGTTATGTCGGCGATATCACGGCTAGTCGTGGCATAAAAGAAATGGTGCGTGCAGTCGGGCATGTGAAAAGTGGAGCTCGTTTGCAGTTGGGTGGGCGGTTTTCCGACCGGCAAACCGAACTGGAGGTGAAATCTTACGCAGGTTGGGAAGGTGTCGACCAATTGGGATGGCTCAACCGGGATCAAATTCGTCAGGTTCTGGCAAGGTCCATGGCAGGCCTGGTGACACTGCATTCGACGATCAACTATGTGGACGCACTACCGGTAAAGATGTTTGAGTACATGAGCGCAGGTTTGCCGGTAATCGCTTCCAGATTTCCTCTGTGGCAGGAAATCATCGAGGGAAACCAATGTGGAATCTGCGTTGATCCCAGCAGCTCGCAGCAGATCGCGGCTGCCATAGATTCGCTGATTGACGATCCCGAGTGGGCCCGACAAATGGGCGATAACGGACAGCGTGCGGTTCGGGATCACTACAACTGGCCGAATGAAGAGAAAAAATTGCTCGGCCTCTACGGAGGTCTGTTCGGCGGTTGAAACCCGGAAGTGGATTCAGAGGTTTTAACTTCATATTCGATAAATGCGGGCTTTTCAATGGATTGGGTGAGCTTATGCGAATTACCTACATACACCAGTACTTCAATACTCCTGACATGTCCGGTGGCACCCGGTCCTACGAGATGGCACGCCGTCTGGTGGATAAGGGGCATCAGGTCAACATGATTACCTCGTGGCGCCACAATGATGTTAAAACAAGCCCATTTGAAACCGTCGAAGATGGAATTACCGTGCACTGGGCCCCTGTTCCCTATTCCAATTACATGAGCTACCGGCAGCGTATCAATTCATTTTTGCAATTTGTGGTTAGCGCGGGCCGGAAAGCAGCTTCACTTCCCAGTGATTTGATACTGGCCACCAGCACACCGCTCACCATCGCTTTACCGGCTGTATATGCCGCCCGCCGACACTCTGTGCCGATGGTATTCGAAGTCAGGGATCTATGGCCGGAACTACCGATAGCCATAGGCGCGCTGAAAAACCCCGTGTGGCAGCATTCAGCCCGCTGGCTGGAACGTTGGGCGTACAGGAACTCTGAAGCAGTTATTGCGCTATCTCCGGGCATGCGTGACGGAGTATGCAGAACCGGATATCCGTCTGACCGCGTGGCCGTAATACCGAATAGCAGCGACAACGATTTGTTTCACGCGGCAACGAGATCCGGAGCGGCCTTCCGGCGTGCCCGAGCGTGGTTGGGTGAACGGCCGCTTATCGTCTACGCGGGCAGTTTCGGTCGAATAAACGGGGCGGGCTACTTGGTGGATATTGCCGCCCGACTGCTGAAAACTGCCCCTGATATCAGGATCCTTCTGGTTGGGGATGGACAGGAGCGGACCAAAATCATTGAAAAGGCAAAGGCCCTCGGTGTCTACGAAACGAATCTGTTCCTGGAGGACCCGGTCACCAAGAGAGAAATGCCTGATGTCCTCGCAGCAGCGGACTTGGCTTGCAGCCTTTTCGTTGACCTGCCCGAAATGCAGGCCAATTCGGCGAACAAGTTCTTCGATGCACTGGCATCGGGCACTCCCGTCTTGCTGAACTATGGAGGCTGGCATGCAGAGTTGGTGACCAGGGAACAGGCCGGGCTCGTCGTGTGGGGTAAGTCGACCGAAGAAGCCGTCGCTCAGATTGTGAGTTCACTGCGTGATCAGGTCTGGATGCGAGAGGCAGGCGAGAATGCACGAGCCACCGCGGAACGTCTGTTCGACCGAGACGTGCTCGCAAACCAGCTGGAGCATGTGCTTGTGATGGCCTATGAGAGACAGGGAAACCGCGTCGCAACCATCAAGGCACCGTCCGAGACGTCCGCTCCGGCTCCCATGTCAACTGCCGGCCCGCGGCAAGCGTGACACAGGTACGCTCATTGCAAGTACGCCGAGGCGCATTCACAAACTTGCTCCGGGTTGCGACGAGGGCCAAATCAATCTTGCAACACGGCTCACAGCGCTCGCAGGCAAGCCCCATTTAAGCTACACGACATCTCCGGCCGCAGATGCCGGAAGCTCGAAATAACTTTCAAGTGGGGTTAGGCGCATGCAAGGCAGACATATATTGTCGGCTATCCTGGGACTTGGTCTTGCGATAGGCGGTATTGCAACAGTCGTTGCAGCAGAAGCAACCATCTACGTGGGGAAGCAGCAACAGAGTGGGGCAACCATCTCATTCGACGGAACACAGTCCACGGGTCGGAATCCCATGGGCGATGAAGGGGATAAGTTTGGTATCGAACACTATGCTTGGGATTTTGGTGACGGAACATCATCTTCCGGCACATACCTGAGTTCTACTACACATATCTATGAGCAGCCAGGCACCTACACAGTAGCCCTGACGGTCACGGCGTACGACGGTACCACCGGTAAGACGAGCACGAGTGTTGATGTGGGAACACTGCCAATGGTTACTGTATCCGGAACCACAGGGTCTGCTATTCAGACGGCGATCGATTCATTACAAGGTGCTGCCGGCATCGTCGATATTCCAGCAGGAGACTACGCGGTTTCCCAACAGATAGACATTCCGTCGGGCGTTATTTTGAAAGGACAAGGCCCGAGTAAGACAATCCTCAAGAACACCTCTAGCTCCGATCAGTATATTCTTAAAGCTGCCGGAAATAACGCACGTATTTCTGCACTTGCGATAGTCGGGCCCGGAGAGAGTAATTATGGTGTTAGGAATTCCGGATATAAAAATCTTTACATCGATAATTCGGACATTTCCGGATTTAAATACGCAACTTCGGTCTCTGGCGGCTCAACGACCTACGAAAACAACATAATTCACCATAATATTCGTTCTGGGTCTGGGTACGGTATTATAGTGACGAATGCTGCGTATGCGGTGGTTCGAAACAACGAATTTTCCCACAACCGACACAATGTTGCAGCAAACGGCGACGGGAGCGTTATCGCAAACACTGGTTATGATTTTGTGGGTAATCATGTTCAGTATGATTACGATGCTGCAGTGGGAGCGGAACTTGACGCGCACGCCTCGGCTAATGGCCGCTTCAGGATTGTCGACAATGTGATTGAAGATATTAGTTATGGCGGACAATTCATGGATGGATGGGGTGAAATACGCGGCAATACCTTCCGGAATGTCAGCGGTTACATCTGGCGGCTCGGGACGCCGGTGAGAAGTGGTGTGGCCGTGGCGGGTGCAGGAGTTCGCCATCTGGATATTTCTCACAATGAAATCATAGACAGCAGCCCGAGATTTTGGCTTCAGTACGGGACGGACATCCAGATCAACTGCCGTAAAGTTGATGATCTAATCCCAATCGATGATCTCCAGCTGAACTGGGATGATTGTGCGGCGGCACCCAATCCCCCCACGGGACTAACTGTCGATTAGCGAATAGTGTCAGCGGCTTCCCGGCTTGAAAAGCCTGGAAGCCGCTGACGTTCCGTCTAAATGTCTCCTGCTGCGGTTTGCTCCCTCACCTTGGACCAAAATTGAAGCTGCATTGTTTTTGTGGTGTTCTCCGTTCCGGTAGCCATGTCCGTCGTCTTTTTTTTGCGCCGGGAAACGGGTCCTGTGCGAAGTGGAAGAAGACACAATTCTCACCGGAAATTCCCGGCTATGCCGGCGCGTAATAGACCTTCGCGATTCTTACCGCTGCGTCTTTTAAACACCACAATACCGCCTACCCTTTACCTTAAGCGTTCAGGTAAGACAGGGAGAGTCGTGTGGAGCGTGCGAACATTCCGAAGCTAGGGAAGATCGCAAGGAAACCCTGGTATGGCCTCTGGAGGTGGATCGAATCGCATATCTACGCCGGGAAAGAGTACACACTGCAAGTGCCTTTTGGACGTCGGGTGTTTACACCCTGGTTCATCGGCCAGGGCGAAGATGAGTTCGCGACACTATTGAAGTCGATGCGCCAGAACGGTGCGTTGATGGCATCTCCCGATCGGACCTACCTTGAAGTGGTCTAATGATTCTGGACACCGCGTTAAGGCGTAAAATGCCATGACGAGGTGAACGATGACAGAGAAGAACACAAGGCGTCGTTATAGCGACGATTTCAAGCGCGAAGCCGTAGCGCTGGTAACTGAGCAGGGGTACAGCGTCAGTTCGGCAGCAAGAAGCCTGGACATCAATGCCAATATGCTGGGGCGCTGGAAAAAGGATTTTCAGGCACAGGCCAGCGGAGAGGCCCTGAGCAGCGATGAACACGAGGAGCTGAGAAAGCTTCGGCGCGAAAATCAGCAGCTGAAGATGGAGAAGGAAATCCTAAAAAAGGCCAGTGCCTTCTTCGCGAAAGAAATGAAGTGAAATACCGCTTCGTGCGGGATCATGCCGCTCGTTATCCGGTCACGATTCTATGCCGGGTGATGGGCGTACAGCGCAGCGGCTATTACGGCTGGAAAGCCCGAGGGGCCGAGGTGGTCTGCGCCACCGAACTGCGCCTGAGACAGCGAATGAAGGCGCTGTTTGCGGCCTCCAGGCAGAGCCTGGGCAGCCGAGGCATGGTCCATAAGCTCCGTGAAGAAGGCTTCAAGATTGGTCGCTACCGCGTCCGTAAGCTAATGAAATCGATGAACCTGGTCGTGAAGGCAAAGCGTCGATTCAAGGCCACGACTGACAGCAAGCACCGGTATCCGGTTGCGGACAATATTCTGAACCGGCAGTTTGCTCCGGAAGCGCCCAACCGGATTTGGGGCACCGACATCACCTACCTGTGGACGCAGGAGGGTTGGCTGTACTTGGCCGTGGTCATCGACCTGTACTCGCGCCGGGTCGTCGGCTGGGCCATCGACAAGCGTATGACCACGGCGCTGGTCACACGGGCATTATTGATGGCCATGAACTTGCGGCGACCACCGAAGGGGCTGATTCATCACTCCGACCGAGGCAGCCAGTATGCGAGCCACTGCTACCAGAAGTTGCTAAAGCAGCATGAGATGGTTTGCAGCATGAGCCGCAAAGGGAACTGCTGGGACAATGCGCCGGTGGAACGCTTTTTCAGTAGCCTGAAGCGGGAATGGACGGGCGACCGCCTGTATCGCACTCGGCAGGAGGCGATAGCTGACGTCCGTGAATACATCTCGGTGTATTACAACTCAGTGCGATTACATTCGACGCTGGGTTACCGGACGCCGCTCGATTTCGAGAAAGGCCTTAACAAAGTGTCCGGAATCGGTTGACCACAACACTACCTGTTGCATCAGCTGGTACGGCGGGCATCTCGCCTGGCCGGGGGTGTAGCTGAATGTGGAGTCTATCAGGGGGGCTCTGCACATGTGATCGCATCGACGTTGGCAAGGAACGCTTCGCCGGCGCGCCTCGATCTTTTCGATACCTTCGAGGGGGTTCCTTCCATTGCGGTTGCCGAGCGCGATTATTGTTCCCCGGGCAGTTTCTCGAATACCTCCCTGAAGAGGGTCAAAAAGCGCCTAAGCGAACATCTGCCTCGGTGTCGGTTTTACGCGGGACTGATCCCGGATACCTTTGCCCAGGTTCGGGAAGATGCGCAGTATTCACTGGTGAATATCGATGTGGATCTCTATCCCACCAATCGGGCTTGCTGCGAGTGGTTCTGGCCGCGAATGGTTCCGGGCGGAGTCATGCTGTTCAATGATTATGGATTCTATCCCTATCGTCATTCGACTCGACGCGCAGTGGATGAATTTTTTGCGGAAATTGATGAACAGTCGCTGGTGTTGCCGAACGGGCAAGCACTGGTTATAAAGGCCACTGCCGCAAACGTGACCATTCCTCCTCTCGCCGCGCAGGGTGATTCGATCATCGCGGCCGATTCCCTGTTTACGCCGCTCGATGACTGAGTGCCTCGCACGAGGGGTGCTATCCAGACGGATCGATTTCTTGTGAAGAACTGACGAAAAGGGCTACCGGTTATTTTTCGAAACGGCGGAAGATTCGGGAACCTGGACTCATAATATAGTGCCGCTCGGGGGCGGAACGGTTTGCAACACTGCCGGCACTTACTATCGAATCCTGCCCTATTGCAACGTTCGGCAACACGCATCCACCAATGCCGATCAGGCAGCGCTCACCCAGGTTGACGCCCCCGGCCAATACGGCATTTCCACTGACGTGAGAATAGTCCCCAACGACCGAACCATGTCCAACCACGGCCCCGTTATTGATGATGCAATGGGCACCCACCCTTGCACCGTTTTCGATGATGGCACGTGGCATGACGACCGTCCCTTCACCCAACGAGACGTTCGTACCGATGTGCGCGGTCGGGTGGACCAGCACCGGAAATTCCCGGCCTCCCAAAGACCGGGCAATCCGGGCCCGCGTAAGGTTATCCCCGATTCCGAGGAATATCGCCATCGTATCCAGGCCATTCATGTAAAGCTGCTGGCGGCCACCGATAACCGTGCTCCCGAAAAGACACTTGCCCTGCAGCGATGGTGAATCATCGATCACCCCCGAGATGTTGAAATCTTCAATGTCCCTGATGACATCCGATACGGCAGCTGCGTGCCCGCCGGCTCCGAACATGAGTATGTCGGTAACTGTTTTTATGCCGGTCACGGCCTTTGCCCGGTAAACATTGCCGGTTGCCTGAATATGCATGATGTCCTCTCCTAGCTGCCGGTCGCTTCATCACTCGCAAGAGAGCGACGGTGGAGTCGAGAGCGTCGCTCCTCATCCAGATCGGGCAGTCCCGCCATTGTCGGGTCGGCCAATGAATCCTCCTTGGTGATCACCTTGAACGCGGTGCGCCAGAGGATTTTGAAATCCAGCATTATCGACCAGTTTTCCACGTACCATACGTCCAGTTGAAGCCGGTGATCCCAACCGAGCAAATGCCGGCCATTGATCTGCGCCAGTCCGGTAATACCGGGACGGAAATCGTGGCGTTTGTTTTCCAGCGGGGTGTAGTAGGGGAGATAACGGATCAACAAAGGTCTGGGGCCGACCAGGCTCATATCCCCCTTCAATACATTATAAAGCTCCGGTAATTCGTCCAGGCTGGTGGTCCTCAGAAAGGCACCGATTCTGGTCATACGTTCTGAGTCGGACAGCACATTCCCGTTGGCATCACGCGCGTCGGTCATCGTGCGGAATTTGTAAAGCGTGAAAGGTTGGCCGTGCAACCCCGGGCGGATGTGAGAGAACAGAATCGGCCGTCCGATCGACATGCGTATGGATAGTGCGATGAAGGCCAGCAGGGGCAGGAGTAGTAAGAGAAATAAAGTCGCCAGCAGAACATCCAAGATTCGCTTCCGTGCGAGCATCCCGGCTCTCCAATATGGTGGTTTTGACAACAGGAACAATAGACCCGCATCAACCGTAAGGCAAAGGGTGGTCGATGCGTGCAGGCCGGGTCGTGTCCCAGTGAAGTCTGAAATCCATTTGATAGCGATTGGCCGCTTCACTATGCTCGTGCAGAGGGACCGCGTAGTTAACTCAAGGAGCGAGTTAGATGCTGAATACCCCTTTCGCTGATTGGCCCAGCTTTACCCTGGAGGAGGCTGCGGCCATCAAGGAAGTATTGCTTTCCAATAAAGTCAACTACTGGACGGGGCAGGAGTGTAGGCGATTCGAGCAGGAGTTCGCGGCGTGGTCGGAGAGTCGATACGCCGTCGCCCTGGCTAACGGAACCATGGCGCTGGAAGTGGCACTGCAAGCCGTCGGTATCGGCCCTGGAGACGAAGTGGTGGTCTCGCCCCGCAGCTTTATCGCATCTGCCAGTGCCATTATCAGGAACGGCGGCACGCCTGTTTTCGCCGACGTGAATCGCAACTCCCAGAACATAACGGCCGAGAGCATCGAAAAGGCCATTACCTCCCGGACCCGGGGGATTGTCTGTGTGCACCTGGCTGGCTGGCCGTGCGATATGGAATCGATCATGGCAGTGGCGGACCGGTATGGACTCTATGTGATTGAGGATTGTGCCCAGGCCCATGGCGCCCGCTACAAGGGCAGGTCCGTAGGCAGTTGGGGACATGCCGCGGCGTGGTCGTTTTGCCAGGACAAGATCATGACCACCGCAGGTGAAGGTGGAATGCTGACCACGCAGAGCGAGGAAATCTGGTCCAGGGTCTGGTCCTATAAAGACCACGGGAAAAGCTTCGACGCGGTGTACAACAAAGAACATCCACCGGGGTTTCGCTGGTTGCATGATTCGTTTGGGACAAATGGCCGCATGACCGAAATACAATCGGCGGTTGGCCGCATCCAGCTGACCAGGATGGAACAGTGGCATCAGTCACGTGACCGAAATGCGCGGACTATTCTCGAAGCAGCAGGGGAGTGTCCGGCACTGCGTGTTCCGGACATTCCGGACGAGATAGAGCATGGCTGGTACAAGTGCTATGTCTTTGTCGAACCCGAACTGTTGGCCTATGGATGGAATCGGGATCGCATAATGAGCGAGATGAATCGCCTCAGTGTTCCCTGCGGTTCGGGATCATGTTCCGAGATCTATCGGGAAAAAGCTTTTGAACAAATCGACTGGGAACCTGGAAAGTCGTTGCCGAATTCAAAAGAGCTCGGTGAGACGAGCTTGATGTTCATGGTTCATCCCACGCTAACCGAATCACAGATAAGCCTGACCTGTGATGCACTGCAGGACGTAATGGCGCGTGCCGCAATAAAAATGCTGGCAACCCCGTACGACCGGCAGCACCATCACCCCGGCCTGTTGTAACCAGTGTACTGTTGCATGCTTGGCGGTGCTTTCAGCGAGTCCGCTGGCCAGCCAGACCGCTCCTGCGCATCCATGCGACCGCGGCATTTGTGCATCCATGCACATCATGCAAGGCGCGTTTCGCAGGGAATGGCGCGCCCTTTGCAAGAAACGCAACGCCGCAGATGGCCGGTCAGCGGCTCGCCCGAAGGGAGCCCCCCAAAAACGCCATGACGGCATTGCAGAGCGTGACAAGGGAATAACCATTGCTTGGGCGCTGCGCCTTGTCCTGACGCTTTTGGGGGACTTTGAAAGTATCGCCAAGCATGCAATAGTACACGAGACCTGTCCGATTCATCCGGTCCAAGCCAATTCCTGAGTGCTCGTGGATGGAAGGGGGAGAAATGTGAGCCCCGGGTTGATTGTGGAAGGTACTAATCCGGGACTCGGAAAACAGCCCAGTGGCAAGCGGCCCCATTGGAATGGGGCAAAGTACTTTCCTCACGGGGCGGCTGAGCTGGAAAATCAATCGTTGGACTCCACGTCATGCCAACGATGGCATTCCGGAGAACGGTTCCTGCCGTCACAGAGCCAAACGCGTTATCATTGCCCATCGGCGTGCCGCGAAAGGCGGCATGCCGAACCACTGGCAGGCCGCTGAAAACATCCATCCCCTCAGGGAGAAGGGAAAAGAATCTTTTTCAACAGCCTGCCAGCGCTCGATGCATTTGAAACAGTGGGTTCCGTCATGATCCTGATGATCGACAACTACGATTCCTTTACCTACAACCTAGTGCAGTATTTCGGCGAGTTGGGGGCGCAGGTGGAGGTGCACCGCAATGACCAGATCTCGATCGAGGCGATTGAGCGTCTGGTGCCCGATCACCTGGTGATCTCGCCGGGACCCTGTACGCCAACGGAGGCGGGGATTTCGGTCGAGGCGATTCGGCACTTTGCCGGGAAGTTGCCCATCCTCGGTGTCTGCCTGGGACATCAGTCGATTGGACAGGCATTCGGCGGCCGCATCGTCCGCGCCGGGGAGATCATGCACGGCAAGACCTCTCTGGTGTATCACAAGGACATCGGCGTTTTTGCCGGACTGGACAACCCTTTTGTGGCAACCCGCTATCATTCGCTGGTGATCGAACAGGCCTCACTGCCGGCGGTGCTGGAAGTTACCGCATGGACCGGTGACGCCGGCGGTAACATGGAGGAGATCATGGGTATACGTCACGTCGAGTACAATCTCGAAGGGGTCCAGTTCCACCCCGAGTCGATTCTCACCTGCCACGGCCACGACCTGTTGGCCAATTTCCTCAAACAGTCCGGCGGCGTGCGATAGCCCGAGGCGAAGATATCGAACGTTTTCCCCTTCGCTTGTGAAGCCGGAAACGAGTACCTCCGTCCAGGCAGAAAAACTCCATGCCCTTCGTCCACCCTGAAAAAGGCCCTTACGCGCGCCGACTGGCCCTGATCGTTGCGGCCGTCTCGATGGTGGCGCCGTTTTCCATCGATGCCTATCTGCCTTCGTTCCCGGATATCCAGCGGGACCTCGGTGTCAGCGCCGCCGCGATGCAGCAGACGCTGAGCTTCTATCTGCTCGCTTTCGCCGTGGGAACACTGGTGCACGGCCCCTTATCGGACAAATTCGGCCGCCGCCCGGTGATTCTGTCGGGACTCGGGCTCTATGTGCTCTGTTCGGCGGCCAGTGCGCTGGTTGCCGACTTTTCCACACTGTTGCTCCTGCGCATTGGCCAAGGCCTGACCGCGAGCGCGGGACTGGTCGTGGGACGTGCGGTGGTGCGCGATGCCTTTGGCGGTGCCGAGGCGCAGCGGGTGATGTCGCGGGTGATGCTGATTTTCGCTCTGGCCCCGGCCGTTGCACCGATCGTCGGCGGCATCCTCCAGGAGGTCAGCGGGTGGCGTTCCGTCTTCTGGTTCCTGACGGCAATGGGGGCAGTGGTGTGGCTGCTCGCCTGGCGCAATCTGCCCGAGACGCTTGCACCGGAAGCGCGTCGCTCCATCCGCCCGGTCAACGTTACCCGCGCCTACCGGCGAGCCTTTTTCCACCCGGGCTTCATGGCCGTGGTGCTCTGCTTCACTTTTGCATTTGCGGGAATGTTTCTCTACGTGGTCGGGGCGCCCCGACTGGTTTTCGTGCACCTGGGGCTGGGCGCCGCTGACTTTGCCTATGTCTTCGTGCCGATGGTGAGCGGGGTGATGCTGGGTTCATGGCTGTCCGGACAGCTAGCGCAGCGGCTCGGGGCGGTGCGCACTGTAAACGCCGGGTTCATCGTCATGACCGTTGCCGCACTGCTGAATGCGGGAAGCCTCCAGTTATGGCCGCCCACCGTGATTGGCGTGGTAACCCCGGTGTCCCTCTACGCGACCGGCATGGCGCTGGCTTTGCCGGCCATGCTGGTCGTGGCCCTGGATTATTTCCCTCGCAACCGGGGCACGGCTGCAGCTGTTCAAAGCTTCATGCAGACCACCGGCAATGCCCTGGTTGCCGGTCTTGGCGTGCCGTTACTGGGTGGGACCGCCCTGATAATGGCCTTCGGGCAACTGGGCTTTGCGCTGGTAGGGTTGGCCATCTGGTGGGGCTGGCGACGTTTTGCCGCCATCGCCGCGCCTTGACCACTTATCCCATCAACGCGACAATCCGATTCCACCGATGAGCGGCGGAAGCCGGGAAAAGGTGTGGCAGGAGCGGTGAAAGCCGCAAAAAAACACTCGAAAAAGGTTTATCCCACCATGGATATGCAGGCGGCCATCCGTGCAGTGACCGAACGGCGGGACCTCTCCGAGGCCGAGATGCACGAAGTAATGCGCATCGTCATGACCGGAGAGGCGACACCGGCCCAGATCGGCGGTTTTCTCGTGGGACTCCGCATGAAAGGCGAGACCATCGACGAGATCACTGCCGCCGCTGCAGTCATGCGCGAGTTGGCAACCGGCGTCGAGGTGGGCGGTCCTCACCTGGTGGACACCTGCGGCACCGGGGGTGATGCCATCGGCACCTTCAATATCTCCACCACGGCAGCCTTTGTGGTTGCCGCAGCCGGCGGTCGGGTAGCCAAGCATGGTAACCGCTCGATCTCCGGCAAGTCGGGTAGTGCCGATGTGCTGGAGGCCGCGGGGGTCAATCTCGATCTCACCCCTGCCGAGGTCGCGCAGTGCGTCGAGGATGTCGGGGTCGGTTTCATGTTTGCTCCGCATCATCACAGTGCGATGAAGCACGCGATCGCTCCGCGCCGCGAGATGGGTGTGCGCACGATTTTCAATGTACTCGGTCCGCTCACCAATCCTGCCGCCGCGCCTCATCAGGTGATCGGCGTCTTTTCCAACAACTGGGTCGAACCCCTGGCCGAAGTGCTTGGCAAGCTCGGCAGCCGCCATGTTCTAGTGGTGCACGCCGAAGACGGCATGGACGAGATCAGCATCGGCGCACCGACCCTGGTTGCCGAGTTGAAGGATGGCGTGGTCAGCACCTATCGCATCACGCCCGAAATGTTCGGAATCGAGCAGTGCGGTATCACCGCACTCGCGGTCGAGGGACCGGAACAGTCGGTGGTGGTAATGCGCAGCGTCCTGGATGGTGTGCCGGGACCGGCACAGGACATCGTGCGCCTGAATGCCGGCGCCGCCATATACGCGGCCGATCTGGTCGACAGCCTCCAGGCCGGCGTCGACAGGGCCACCGAAGTGATCGCCTCCGGTGCCGCCCGTGAAAAGCTCGATGCGCTGGTGACCTTTACCCGTGGTCTGAAGAGGTAGCGCCTGACGCTTGCCCGTCCCGCCTGATCGCTTCGTGGCTGCTGCCGCTCCCACCCATTCGACAGACGTATGGAACCAAGATGGCTGAAGTGCCGGATATTCTGAAAAAGATCATCGCCCGCAAGGCTGAAGAGGTCGCCGAGCGGGTCCGTCAGGTGCCGCTGGGGCTGCTGGCCGAAAGAATCGAGAGCACGGCCCCCGAACGGCGCGATTTCGTCGCGGCGATCGAGGCACGCCTCGCCGCAGGGGGCCCGGCGGTCATCGCCGAGGTGAAGAAGGCCTCTCCCAGCCAGGGCGTCATTCGCGAGGATTTCCACCCCGACATCATTGCCGCCTCCTACGAGCGGGGCGGGGCGGCTTGTCTCTCCATCCTGACCGATATCGATTTCTTCCAGGGCGCCGATGAGTATCTGCGTCAGGCCCGGGCGGCCTGTTCGCTGCCGGTGCTGCGAAAGGATTTCATCATCGACCCCTATCAGGTCTACGAAGCCAGGAGCATCGGCGCCGACTGCATTCTGCTCATCGCCGCCGCCCTCGGTGACGATCAGATGAGCGAGCTGGCCGGTACCGCGCGGGAACGGGGTATGGATGTGCTGGTCGAGGTGCACGATGCCGAAGAGCTGGCGCGCACCCTGCCGCTGCAACTGCCGCTGGTGGGGATCAACAACCGCGACCTGCGCACCTTCGAGACCCGCCTGGAGACCACCCTGGAACTCCTCGACACCATCCCGGACGACCGCATCGTCGTGACCGAAAGCGGCATTCACACCGGGGAGGATGTCCGGCTCATGCGCAACCACGGCGTCAACACCTTCCTGGTCGGTGAGGCCTTCATGCGCGCAGAGGATCCGGGGAAGAAGCTGGCAGAGCTGTTCGGGTAAGGCGAGGGCGAGTGGCTAGTAGCGAGTGGCGAGTTGCTAGGCAGTGCCTCTAAAACAGCCTGCCGGCTTCACTGACCTATTTGGCTCGGGAATCCTCGAGAATAGGTTCCAGACATTCTCTACTACCGCCATACTGGCGGCATGCTTCAAATGGTCCTAGCCACTAGCCACTCGCTACTCGCCACTTGTCGCCACTAGCCACTGAACTATCGCGTGCCGTAGACGACGATGGTCTTGCCCTTGACCCAGACCAGCCCCTGCTCCTCGAGGGCCTTCAGCACCCGGCCGGCCATTTCGCGGGAGCAGCCGACGATTCGGCCCAGTTCCTGACGGGTGACACGGATCTGCATGCCGTCGGGGTGTGTCATGGCATCGGGCTGCTTGGTCAGGTCCAGCAGGGTTCGGGCGATGCGGCCGGTAACGTCCAGGAATGCCAGATCGCCCACCTTGCGGCTGGTGGCCCGCAGGCGGGTAGCCATCTGGGCGGCGAGGGCGAAGAGGATTTCGGTGTCTTCAGCTGCCAGCTGCCGATAGCGGGCGTAACTGATTTCAGCCAGTTCGCATTCGGTCCGGGCCCGAACCCAGGCGCTGCGGCCCTGCTGTTCGTCGAACAGGCCCATTTCGCCGAAGAATTCCCCTTTGTTCAGGTACGACAACACGATTTCGCGACCCTCATCATCCTCGATGAGAACCGAAACGGAGCCCTCCAGGATGTAATAGAGCACGTCCGGTTTGTCGCCGGCACAGATGATCGTGCTTTTGGCCGGATAGCGGCGGCGATGACAATGCTGGAGGAAACGATCGATTGAGGGGTTGCCCGTCCCTTTTGTAGGGGTAACCTTCATGACTTTCCTTTACTTTTTAACAGAGTATTCTCATACGTATACCAGCCTGCCTATGGCCAGGCAAGCGCATGGGTTAATATAGATCGCTTATACGTAAGCGTAGACCGTCACAAACGGGGGCAGTTCAATGAAGGCGCGCATCAAATGGGTCGAGCAGGCGACGTTCCTTGGCGAGGCGGACAGCGGCCATGCCGTTGTCATGGATGGCCCGCCGGAGCACGGTGGCCGCAATCTGGGCGTACGCCCCATGGAGATGCTACTCCTCGGTATGGGCGGATGTACCGCATTTGACGTGGTTCACATTTTGAAGAAAAGCCGTCAGCCGGTGAGTGATTGCGTCGCCGAAATCGAGGCCGAGCGGGCCGACAGCGACCCGAAGGTCTTTACGCGAATCCACGTTCACTTCGTGGTGACGGGACAGGATCTGGACCCCGGACGCGTCAAGCGGGCCGTCGATCTCTCGGCCGACAAGTACTGTTCCGCTTCCATCATGCTCGGCAAAGTTGCCGAAATCACCCACGGATTCGAGATCGTGGAAGGATAATTGCAGGTCTTTCGGTGCCGCAGGCTGGAGCGGCAGAAGTCGCGAGGCCGGCTGATCCGCTCTGCTAACCTTCAGGTTCGACGCAACTGAACCCGCAAGTCGTACGCAAGGTCGAATCCCCACATGCAAAAACCCGCTCCGACCATCGGTATGCACCATATTGCCCTGTTTGTGGCTGATCTGGCCGCGTGCGAGCGTTTTTATACTGAGCTGATGGGCATGGAGGTGGAGTGGCGGCCTGATGAGAACAGCGTCTATCTCTCCTCCGGCAGCGATAACCTGGCGCTCCACCGGTTGGACAAGACCTTCGACGGGCCTCAACGGCTGGACCACCTCGGTTTTGTGCTCGGGTGCGCAGAAGATGTGGATGCCTGGTTCGGCTGGCTCAAGGGTCACGGTGTCCCGATCAAGACGGAACCGCGAACCCATCGTGACGGCGCCCGCAGCTTCTACTGTCTCGACCCCGCGGGCAGCACCGTACAGTTGATTTTTCATCCCCCTCTGGCTGGAAATCTGGGATAATCGCCGCCCGCCGCGACCGTAAGGGGAGGGGTGTGGTCGCCCGTGGCTCGGCCTTCAGGCCGAGTGTCAGTCGGGCTCAAGCCCGTCTTGAAACGGGTGCTAATTTCGAGAAGTGCATTCAAGTACTGGAGTCGTCGATGAAGCGAATCAAGCTGCATGGGTTCAATAATCTCACCAAGACCCTGAGCTTCAACATCTATGATGTCTGCTTTGCGCAGAATGAGGCGCAACGCAAGGAGTACATCGAGTACATCGACGAGGAGTACAACGCCGAGCGTCTGACCAAGATCCTCACCGATGTCTCCAACATTATCGGCGCCAATATTCTCAACATCGCCCATCAGGACTACGAGCCGCAGGGTGCGAGTGTCACCATCCTCATCTCGGAGGAGCCGGTGATGTCGGAGGAGCTGCTTAACAATGAAGGCCCCGGTCCCTTGCCGGATGCGGTCGTCGCGCACCTCGACAAGAGCCATATCACCGTGCATACCTACCCGGAGAGCCATCCGGCGAACGGCATCAGCACCTTCAGGGCCGATATCGACGTGTCCACCTGCGGCCGTATTTCACCGCTGAAGGCACTCAACTACCTCATCCACAGTTTCGAATCCGACATCGTAACCATGGATTACCGGGTGCGTGGCTTTACCCGGGACGTGCGCGGCAAAAAGCACTTCATCGACCACAAGATCAGCTCGATACAGAATTATCTCTCCAAGGACACCATCGACAGCTATCAGATGATCGACGTCAATGTCTATCAGGAGAACATCTTCCATACCAAGATGATGCTCAGGGAATTCGAGTTGAACAATTACCTGTTCGGGGTCGACGAAAAAGAGCTCTCCCCACAAGAGGCGAAGAAGATCCGCCGCCGCCTGCAGCGCGAGATGCTGGAGATCTTCTATGGCCGCAATATCGCCAAGATGCCGGGAGCTAGTTCTTAGTGGCTAGTAGCGAGTGGCTAGTTTTCAGTGGCTAGTAGCGAGTGGCTAGTAGCGAGTGGCTAGTTGCTAGGACAACTCCGGGGCACTTTTGGGATCGGGCTAAACCCGCTCGCCCTTGCCACTCGTCTTTCGCCTTTCGCCTTTCGTCTCTCGTCTCTCGTCTCTCGTCTTTCGTCCCTCGCCACTAGCCACTAGCCACTAGCCACTGCCCTTCAGATCCAATACGCCGCCTGCGTCATCACCTTCGACGTGAACTGCATGAGCGTTCTGACCGGGAGGGGCAACTCGGTACCGCCGGCGCGTTTGGCCATGCCGGCGTGGCGGGATTCGTCCGCCTTCATCTGTTCGAGGATGGCGCGGCTTTTTCGGTCGTGTTCGGGCAATCTCTGGAGATGCCCCTCCAGATGGCTCACCACCTGCCGTTCGGTCTCCGCGACAAAACCGAGACTCCACCGGTCCCCGGCGGCGCCGGCAATCGCCCCGATGGTTACCGAACCGGCGTACCAGAGCGGATTCAGGTAGCTGACATGGCTCCCCACCTCCCGGGCGCGGCGCTCGCACCACTCCAGGTGGTCGTTCTCCTCGAGGGCCGCCCGTTCCATCTCCTCGCGTACCTTCGGCAAACGAGCGGTCAGCGACTGCCCCTGATAGAGGCCCTGGGCCGAGACCTCTCCCGCATGATTGACCCGCATCAGACGTCCGGCCAGCTCACGTTCGGGCCGGCTTAGCTCACCCTCCGACTCGGACTCGGAGGGATTGGGGCGTTCGGTGACGATCGGCTTGCCAAAGAGGGTCCGCACGCCGACATCCACGTTCATGAGAACACGATCCAGAGGAGTGTAATTGCGCATGGTCGCTGGTATCCGTAGAGATTCAGAAAATGGGTCGCTATCCGATTAGGATAAGCCACTGCACGCCCGTGAGCACCACCCCGGCCCCGCGGGGCGGCCTTCTTAGCCGTACAGCGGAGACAGAGACCCGGTAGGAGGCGCGCCCCCGCGGCGATTTCCGTCACAACGGCATCGCGCCGAGGGCGGCCCTCCTACCAGGTACAGCAGAGGCACAGACCCCGGTAGGAGGCGCGCCCCCGCGGCGATTTCGTCGGATATCATCGCCTGTGGCGGCCTTCCTGCCGGAAGAGAGGGTCGCTGTCTCCGTAACCCTCGCGGCCTATGCTTCCTCTCGCTCGGCCTCCGCCAGCAGGCGTTCGGCCAACACTACCGGGTGCAATACCTCGGCCACCAGGTCCACCTCGCGGGCGCCCGCGGCGATGTGCAGGGCGCAGCCTATATTGGCGCTCACCAGATAGCGGATTCCCTGTTCCTGCAAGCTCTCCACCTTGGGCTGCCGCAGCGCATCTGCGCTCTCCGGGTGGGTGAGCATGTATTCACCCGCCGCACCGCAGCACTGGTCATTGCCCGGCAGGGGGGTGGCGGGAATGCCGAGGCGTTCCAGGAAGCGCAGGGTACAACCGGCGCCACGCAGCACGTTGCGCTGACTGCACGGCTCATGAACCGCGATCTGTCCCTCCGGGGGAGTCGCCTGCAGCTCCCCGAGGTCCTGCTCGGCCAGAAACGCCGTGATTTCATGGACCCGCCCCGTGAGGGGCTTCGCCTCGGGACCAAGCCAGCTCTCCAGCTCGTTCAGCACGCCGGTGCAGCCGCTGGCGATGCCGATTATCGCGTCGGCATCGTATGCCGCCAGCAATTCCGCGCTCCGGCTCATCGCCTTTTCGGCTCCGGCCAACTCTCCCGCGTGCAGGTCCAGTGCCCCGCAGCACATCGCTGCCTTCGGCAGATGTACGGCATAGCCGGCCCGGTTCAACAGCCGTAGCGCCGCGCCGAGGGTGCCGGGTTCCAGCACCCGCCCGGTACACCCGGCGAACAGGACCACCCGGCCGCGTTCAGTGCCGCGTGCGGGGCTGAATTCGGGCAGCGGCCACTCCATCCCGGCATCCGGAACCAGGCGATTGAGCCGGCCGAGGACGCTGTCGCCCAGCAGGCGATTGGCAATCGGCTTCAGGCCGCTGGCCCGGTAGGCCCGCATCGCCCCTCGAAGTGTGCGCCCGGTCAGGTTGTCCCTGCCCAGCAGCATGGCACGGGAACGCTCGTCGCCCCGGTGCTGTTCCCGCAGCAGGGCCCGCCCCGCCACGATGAGGCGCCCGTAGCGCACCTCCGAGGGGCACATGGCTTCGCAGGCGCGGCACGTCAGACAGTTGTTCAGGTGAAGGGCCAGTGTGGCATCGGCCTCCAGCTGGCCGCGGGCCAGGGCGAGAATCAGCGAGATCCGCCCGCGCGGCGACTCCGCCTCCCGGTGACTCGCCCGGTAGGTGGGGCAGTGCGGCAGGCACAGGCCGCAGAGCACGCAGCGGTCGGCCAGCTTTTCGATGGTGGATTTCGGGTCCAAGATGTCCGTGAACGTTTGTGGTGGCCGGGGCGGGATGCCGAATGGCGTGATAGACTCGCCGGATTTTAACGGATTCGCCGTGTCACGTGCAGTGGGGCCGGATAGGTCCTGCCCGAAGATTTCATAAATTCGTGCCGATAACGCGCAGGATATTGGTTTCACGAGGAAATTTTCGAAAGAGTGGCGTATCGGCCAGGTCTATGGACGGGCCTGTTAGGGCGAAGCAGGATGCCCGAGCCGAGACTACGGCCGACTGAGAACATATTTCTTGTGGAATCAAGAGACAAGCGAGATCGGTGAGTTTATGAAATCTTCGGGCTATTACAAACACCACGTTTTCTTCTGTACCAACCGCCGCGAAGAGGGCGGCTGCTGTGCCGAATTCGGGGCGCAGAAGCTGCGCGACTACGCAAAACAGCGAGTGAAGGCGCTGGGGCTGTCCGGGAAGGGCGGAATTCGCATCAATACGGCCGGTTGCCTGGACCGTTGCAGCCAGGGGCCGGTGATCGTCGTCTATCCCGAAGAGGTCTGGTACACCTATGTGGATCGGGAGGATATCGACGCAATTATCGATCAGCACCTGGTCGGCGGCCAGCCGGTCGAACGGCTGAGGATCTAGGAAAGACCCGTCTTTTCTCGGCCTGTTCACAACACATCCACCCCGAATGAACGACAATCAAAACATCAGGAGCGACGCCGAATCATCGGCGCAGATATTATGGCGGACGACTTTTACTTTTCGGAACTCCAGGAGCGCCATCTCTATGACGGCCTGGAAGAGGATGTCTGTTCCGGCGAAGAGCTGCTTATTGACGGCCCGGCCGGCCCCCTTGAGGTACTGACCTCTTGCCCCGACTGCTACGAGGATACCCGACCTATCGCGGTGATCTGCCACCCCCATCCGCTCTATGGCGGCAGCATGAAAAACAAGGTGGTGCACATCCTGTCGGAGACCTTCAATGACATGGGCCTGCTCAGCGTCACCTTCAATTTTCGCGGTGTGGGCAAGAGTGAGGGCCGATTCGACCACGGACGCGGCGAGACCGGGGACATGCTCGCGGTGGTCCGCTATTTCCGGGAGCGTTATCCCCGGGCCCCGTTATGGCTGGCAGGGTTCTCGTTCGGGGCCTATGTGGCCGTTCGCGGCCATCGCGAGGCCGGAGCCGAACGTCTCCTGCTGGTAGCACCCCCGGTGAACATGTTCGACTTCTCGGATGTGCCGACGGTGGAGGTCCCCTGGATGGTGGTGCAGGGCGGGCGCGACGACATCACCGAACCCCGGCAGGTTTCCAAATGGGTGCACGATCAGCCGGCACGCCCGGAGTATCGCTGGATGGCCGACGCCGACCATTTCTTTCACGGCCGTCTCAATCGCCTGCGGGACGCGGTCATGAATCGCTGGTCCGGTGAAGTGGCGCCAAAAGAGGAGTTTGGCGCCCGGGCCGGGGCCACAAAAAGGTGAATTACGATGTTGACTCAACATGAGTATATCGCTATATTAGCGCCAACTGATTGGCTCACGGCCAATCGCAAGACTCCTCCATCCTCCTTTGGTGGAATCTTCGGCGCGGCATACTCCCCCTTGAGCCGCGCCTTTTTTATTTCAGGGCCGCGCTTGAAGCGCGGCCCTTCTTCATGTAGGATTCCGCTTCTTTTTTCGGGACCGTCTCGATTTTTGCTGGAGCATTTGGGATGAAGACGTTTAGTGCAAAGCCGCAGACCGTGGAACGCGACTGGTATGTGGTCGATGCCGACGGCAAAACGCTGGGTCGACTTGCGACCGAAATCGCGAAGCGCCTGCGGGGCAAGCATAAGCCGGTATATACGCCACACGTGGATACGGGCGACTACATTGTGGTTGTCAACGCTGAAAAGGTGCGCGTGACCGGCAACAAGACCGCCAACAAGATGTATCATCATCACACCGGATATCCGGGTGGCCTCAAGTCGATCAACTTTGAAAAGCTGGTCGTGAAGGCTCCCGAGCGAATCATTCAGCGCGCCGTCAAGGGTATGTTGCCGAAGAATCCGCTTGGCCGTGCTATGTTCAGCAAGCTGAAGGTTTACGCCGGACCCGAGCACAAGCACACCGCCCAGCAGCCGAAGACGCTGGAACTCTAAAGAGTACGGGAAGAAGTCAGAGCTATGGCAGAAAAACAGAATCAAATCAGCACCGGGCGTCGCAAGACCTCGAACGCTCGCGCCTTCCTGGTGCCGGGCAGCGGCAACATCACCGTCAATCGCCGGGGACTCGATGAGTACTTCGGTCGCGAAACCGCTCGCATGATTGTGCGTCAGCCGCTCGAAGAGGTCGAACTGCTCGAGAAATTCGACGTCAACGTCACCGTTCGCGGCGGCGGCGGCAGCGGCCAGGCCGGTGCCATTCGCCACGCCATCTCCCGTGCGCTGGTGAAATACGACGAATCCCTGCGCGGCTCGCTACGCAAACGCGGCTTCCTGACCCGCGACGCCCGCGAAGTCGAACGCAAGAAAATCGGCCTGCACAAAGCCCGCAAGCGCCCGCAGTACTCCAAGCGCTAACTAGTAGCGAGTTGCTAGTCGCGAGTAGCTAGGAAAAACAGGGCATGGACGCGCTGAAACGATTGGAAGTCTGGAAACGAGGGTGCAGGCTCTCGGTGGACGTTTACAAAGCGTTGCGCGCATGCCCCGAGTGGGGATTTCGAAATCAGATCTCCAGTTCGGCCCTTTCGATTCCTTCGAATATCGCTGAAGGCTACGAACGTGAAAGCGCTAAAGAGCGGCTACAGTTTCTGAAAATTGCCAAAGGGGTCGTGCGGCGAACTCTGGACCCAGTTATGGATTGGAATGGAAGCCGGTTTTCTGGAGCAATCCACAGGCCGTGAACTAGCGAGCGAAGCTGAGGAACTATCGAAAATGCTTCATGGTTTAATGCAGCACTTTCGAGATGCTACGTCGCCTCGCAACTAGCCACTAGGAACTAGCAACTGTTCTTGGGGGATCGTCTAACGGCAGGACAGCGGACTCTGACTCCGTCAATCAAGGTTCGAATCCTTGTCCCCCAGCCAATACAAAACCCGCCCAAGTGGCGGGTTTTTTATTGCGCGTCCGAATCAATGCAGAACTGATAACCACGGGGTGCACGGGGGCCACGGGGTAAAGCAGTTGTTGGGTTTTTTCCCCCGTGCGCCCCTGTTCCCCGTGGTTCGAAATTCAAGGGGATGAACTTTCCCGTCGCTGTGATTGCGAGCACTACCCGCCGCTCCGCAGCCCCGAATCAATGATGAACTTTCCCCCTGCCATTGCGAGGAGCCCCAGGCGACGCGGCAATCTGGGGTTTGGAGCAGGAGATTACTTCGTCGCTCAGGCTCCTCGTAATGACAGCGGGGGCACGTTCATCAGGAGGAGCCCCGGCGACGCGGCAATCTGGTGTGTCGCACTTCGGGATTGCTTCGTCGCTGGGGCTCCTCGCAATGGCAGGGGGGAAGTTCGTCGTTTGGTTCGCGGCCGCGAAGCGGCGGGTTGGACTCGCCACGATCTCCTATCAACTACCCTTCATCTCCCGTCCCCCGTCTCCCGTCTCCCGTCTCCCGTCTCCCGTCTCCCGTCTCCCGTCTCCCGTCTCCCGTTTCCCGTTTCCCGTTTCCCGTTTCCCGTTTCCCGTTTCCCGTTTCCCGTTTCCCGTTTCCCGTCTTTCGTCTCTCGTCTCTCGTCTCTCGCCCCTCGTCCCTCGCCACTAGCCACTAGCCACTAGCTCGTCGCCACTCGCCACTCCTTTTCCAGATAGTTGCGCCAACTGTATGACGGCCCTTTGTTTTTCCCGTTGTGGCAAAAAGACAACGCATGATGTTTTTTTCGCAAAAAGGTGTTGCATTCAGGTTCTGCTGTGGTCTATCGTTACGTTGGCTTCGGAGTAAGCCCGATTAATTAATCGCACAACCAACAACCACTTGGGAGATCCTATCAATGAATAAAAAGCTGATTGCTCTGGCTATCGCCGGCGCTATGGCTGCCCCGCTGGCAGCCCACGCAGAACTGACCATCTCCGGCAAGCTCCAGGCTGAGGTCGTGAACGTTGACGGCGACGGCGCTACCCTCGAGGGCATCCAGGTCGTCGACGGTATGGAAGGTTCCACCGCCAACTCCGGCAACGCAAGCGCTATCAACTTCGCCGGCTCCCAGGACCTGGGCAACGGCCTGAAGGGTATCGTCAAGGCGGGCTTCAATCTCAAGCCGGCCGACCGGGTCGGTATCGACATGCGTGACGGCTATGTCGGCCTCGCCGGCGGCTTCGGCACCGTGCTGGTCGGCTCCATGAACTCCCCGTACAAGGCCTCCACGGTCGGTTGGGATCCGTTCCTGGCCACCTCGCTGCAGGCTCGCGGCAGCACCGGCATGAGTGGCCTGCATAACGGCTACCTCAGCAACACCATCGCCTACGGCAACACCTTCGGGGCCGCCAAGTTCTCCGCCGCCGTCGCTGTCGACGAGACCGACGATGGCACTGGCGACACCCAGGGCGATCACACCATCTCCGCCTCCCTGAACGTCCCGGTCGGTCCGGTCGAAGTGGCCGTGGCCTACCAGGACGAGGGCGGTGATAACGAAACCGCCGTCAAGGGTGGCGTCAAGTACTCCACCGGCGTGTTCACCGTTGCCGGTCAGTACGAGACCCTGGATGAGGGACTTAGCGACGGCGATCACATGTACCTGACCGGGTCCATGGCTATGGGTGCCAACACCTTCTCGCTCTCCGCAGGTAGCTTCACTGACGACAGCGCTACCCCGAACGATGCGGACTACGTGGCCCTCGGCGTGAAGCACGCCTTCAACAAGGCGGTCAGCGCTCATGTGGGTTACCGCATGAACGATGACGACGCTGGAGCTGACGTGAATGTTCTGGCTGCCGGTATGCGCGTAGGCTTCTAAGTCGAAGCAGTAGCAGTAGCGTAAAAAGAACGGGGCCCCAGGGCCCCGTTTTTTTTTACGCCTGCGTAGGGTGCATTCTTCCAACCGCTCGCTCCACAAGCAAACGGAGATCGCCCGGCCGCGAACTGCCACCGGAGCATCTGAATCCTCCAAATGCACCGTTTTTCCAAACGCTCGGGATCGCGGCGCATTTGGTTCCGGGCCTCATAATGGTAAGGCGGATCGGTTAATGTGCGGCTTTATGGGTGCGTCGGGGGCGTATCGAGAATGCGCCCTACCTGTCCGCACCACCGGCGGCCGGGGACGCCCACATCACGAATCCCCCCGAAACTGCCAGATTCTCCCAAATGCACCGTTTTTCCAAACGCTCGGCGTCGCGGCGCATTTATTTCCGGCCTCATAACGGTCGGGGAGCCGGTAGCTGTGCGACTCTATGGGGGACTTCGGAGGTGTGTCGAGAATGCGCCCTACGGCGCTCGCTCCACAAGCGAACGGAGATCGCCAGACCACGAATCGCCCCCGAAACGGCTAGATTCTCCAAATGAACGTTTTGTTGAAACGACCGGAGTCGCGGCGCTCACGACGGTATGGCGGAGTCGGTTGATGCGCGGCTTTATGGCGTGTCGGCGGCGTATCGAGAATGCGCCCTACGGCCCCCTTTTGCCAACGATCGGAGTCGCGGCGAATTTTTGCCGGGCCTCACAGCGGTATGGCGGATTCCGTAAATGCACGGGCTTCTCTGGAGACTCGCTCGGCCAGCTTCTGTGGCATCCGGGAAGGCAGCTATCCCTGCGCCATATCGACGCCATTCGCGGACCGGCCCGGGTGGACGGGCTTTATATATTTGGGCTGGAAAAGAGTCTATATAAGAACTTTTGCGGATAGCCAACGCCTCCGGTGGGTTATAAACTTGACTATAACAGTCGGGTAAAGCGACTTACCAGTAAACGGAGGAAATGGTCATGACTACATTACGCACAATGATGGGAGGGGCACTCCTTGGGACATTCCTGATCTATCCCCTGGCAGCCCCGGGTGTCGAAGGTGAGCCCTACGACTCGGGTGATGAACTGCGCGGCGAGATTGCCACGGATGTGGTGGAAGGCAACATCCCGGTGCTCGGCGAAGGTGAGCGTGAACTGGAGATTACCAGGGATGAAGCCGAACCGGAACGCCGGTTTGTCGCCGGTGGCGAGGAGGAAAGCGTACCGGTGCAAAGCGAGTTCAGTGCCTTCGAGATCGAGGAAGAGGGGGCATTGCCCGCCCATACGGAAGGTCTGGATCTGCACCAGGGAGAGGAGGTTTCAATACCGACGCTGGATAGATAGCGGCCGGGTTGAAGCCTCTGCGGTGGCGTGTGGCCGGTCCCGGAAGGTATCCGGGGACCGGCTATGCGCCTGTCCGTTCCTGCGCGGCGTAGTTATTACCGGGCCTCTCAATGGTATGGGGATCCCGTACATGCGCGACTTTATGGCACGTCGGGGGCGTATCGAGAATGCGCCCTACGGATTGCATGGCAGGGATGGCTCGGCAATCCCTGCATCCTCACGTCGGCTGCGGAAGGAAAAAGATGCAGGAAATGAGAAGGGGGCCTGTGGGGGATTTTGCGGATAGCGGGTTTCCCCGATTCGTCTTATACCTAGCGCAAACGTTGATTGAAAACGTCCCACAGGGAACGGAGGAACGCCATGAACAGAGTACGGACGATTGCTATCGGGGCACTCCTCGGGGCATTCCTGGTCTATCCGGTCGTGGCCCCGGGTGTCCAGGGCGAGCCATACGATAAGGGTGACGCCCTGCGCGGCAAGATTGCCACGGACGTGGTGGAAGGCAACGTCCCGGTCCTCGGTGAAGGCGAAATCGAGGAGATGATGAGGGCTGAAGCCGAACGGCGGCGGCTGGTCATCGATGGCGAAGCGCAGAATGTACCGGTACTACCGGACCCCAGGCTTACTGAAGAGCAGGTCCGTGACTTCCAGCGGCTCGATCAGGACCGGAGCGGTTACATCAGCCGGTTCGAGGCGCGGCGGAACCAGATGGAGCGCGAGTTTGAAGTCATGGACAGGGATGACAACCGGAGAGTGGACTTGACCGAATTCAGCGCCTTCGAAGTGGAGGATGAGGGTGACTTGCCCGCCCACACGGAAGGCCTGGACCTCCACCAGGGAGAGGAGGTTTCAGTACCGACGCTGGAGGATTAGCGCTCGGTCCGGTTTATCGTCGCGTTCGGCCGGTCCCGGAAAAGAGACCGGTCGTGCGCTCGTTCATCGCCAGCCGTACCCCCCTGCTGCGCAGGCCAGAATCACTGAAGAACGGGTAACCACGGGGTACACGGAGACCACGGGGTAAACAGGTTGTTCGGGTTCTTTTCCCCGTGCGCCCGTGTTCTCCGTGGTTCGAAAGGGGTGAATCGCGGCAAGCGGACCATGCAACTCCCCGGAAAAGGACGCTGTCCATAGAGTTACCTTTCATCACTGATGGCCCGTGTGTGTTAAAATCCCCGCTCTTTCCCCTCCACCTACGCACAGGTTTCGATGACTGACTTCGGCACCGCGCGCATCCGCGAAATCCCCTATAACTACACCTCGTTTTCCGACCGCGAGATCGTAATCCGTTTTCTCGGCGAGTCCATGTGGGAGGTGCTGAACCGTCTGCGTGCCGAACGGGTAACGGGTCGCTCGGCACGCATGCTGTTCGAGGTATTGGGGGACATGTGGGTGATCACCCGCAATCCCTTCATCCAGGACGATCTGATCGAAAACCCCAGACGTTGGGGGTCTCTGGCGCATGCGCTGCATCACCGCCTGGACCAGATCATCGAGCGGGCGCAGGGAAACGAGCAGGCGCTGCAGCTGGCGGAGGCGGCCCGCGCGGCGGTGCGCGATTTCGAGGCCTGGCTTCCGCGGCAGAAGGACCTTCGCCAGCGGGCGCAGAGGCGCCTGGCCCGGGTTACCCGCAAGGACAATATCGATTTCGGCGGACTCGCCCGGGTCTCTCACGCCACCGATGCCACTGACTGGCGGGTCGAGTTTCCCTTCGTGGTCGTCACCCCCGACAGCGAGGCGGAAATGGCCCGGGTGGTTCGCACCTGTGTGGAGCTGGGATTGACCATCGTTCCCCGCGGCGGCGGCACCGGCTATACCGGCGGTGCGGTACCGCTGCACGCCGAGTGCGCGGTGATCAACACCGAAAAACTGGACTGGGTGGGTGAGTTCGCCATGACCGAACTGCCGGGGGTGACCGGGTCGGTACCCACGCTGCACGTCGGTGCCGGTGCGGTCACCCGGCGCGTATCGGAAAGGGCCGAGGCAGCGGAGCATGTGTTCGCCGTGGACCCCACCTCCCAGGATGCCTCCTGTATCGGCGGCAATATCGCCATGAACGCCGGCGGCAAGAAGGCGGTCATGTGGGGCACCACCCTGGATAACCTCGCCTCCTGGCGCATGGTGACACCTGATGCCAACTGGCTGGAGGTGGAGCGAATCGGTCACAACCTGGGCAAGATCCACGAGGTGGACTTCGCCGAGTTCCGGATTACCCGCTACGAAGCGGATGGTAAAACCACAGTTGGTGAGCCGGAGACCCTGAAAATCCCGGGGCCGGAGCTTCGCAAGAGCGGGCTCGGCAAAGATGTCACCAACAAGTTTCTCGGCGGCCTGCCCGGTGTCCAGAAGGAGGGCTGCGACGGACTCATCACCTCGGCCTGTTTCGTGGTCTATCGCATGCCGGCTCATACCCGGACCGTCTGCATGGAGTTCTTCGGCTCGGACCTGCGCGAAGCGGTTCCCGCCATCCTCGAGACCAAGGAGTATCTGGACGACAGGGAGGGCGTCCTGCTGGCCGGACTGGAGCACCTCGATGAGCGCTATGTGAAGGCGGTGAACTACAGCACCAAGGCGCCTCGTCCCGATCTGCCCAAGATGGTGCTGATCGCCGATATCGTCGGTGAGGAGGAGGACCGGGTAGCGGAGGCCGCCTCCGCAGTAGTCCGCATGGCCAATGCCCGCCACGCCGAAGGCTTCATTGCCACCAGCCCGGAGGCGCGCCACCGCTTCTGGCAGGACCGCGCCCGTACCGCCGCCATCGCCGTTCACACCAATGCCTTCAAGATCAACGAGGACGTGGTGATCCCGCTGGATAAACTGGCCGAATACAGCGAAGGCATCGAGCGCATCAATATCGAGCAGTCGACCACCAACAAGCTCCGGATGATCGATGAGGTGCTCGACTATCTGCAGGGGCCGCTGGCGGAACGGCGCCGCGATCCCGACTATGAAGACAGTGACGAGAGTGCCGCCATCCTGGCGAACAAGACCGAGGCCGCCAGCCTGCATCTGCAGGCGGTCCGGGAGCGCTGGCGGGCACTGCTCGAGCATCTCGATGCCGTGGTCGCGGAACAGCGGGATCTGGTCGGTGAGGAGGCGTTCACTAACCGTCGTCAGGGTGACAGCGTGTTTTCGCTGCTCCAGCGTCGTGAACTGCGCATCTCCTATCGCCGCGAGGTGGAGAAGCCACTCAAGGAGATCTATTCCGGCCGGGAGTTGGAGGGCGTCCGCGAGAAGCTGGATGCCATCCATGCCCGCATCCGCGCCAGCCGTCTGTTTGTCGCCACGCACATGCATGCCGGTGACGGCAATGTGCACACCAACATCCCGGTCCATTCCAACGACTATGCCATGCTGCACGAGGCCGAGCGGGTGGTGGACCGGATCATGGCGCTGGCCCAGTCCCTGGGCGGGGTGATCTCCGGCGAGCACGGTATCGGCCTGACCAAGTTCCAGTATCTGGCTCCGGAGGTGGTCGAGGCCTTTGCCGACTACAAGCGGCGTATCGACCCGGAGAACCGCTTCAACCGCGGCAAGCTGCTGCCGGGCTCGGGGCTGGCCAACGCCTGGACCCCGTCCCTGCGGCTGGTACAGCAGGAGGCCCTCATCCTGGAGGCCAGCGAGCTCGGCGAGCTCAATGACATGGTCAAGGATTGCCTGCGCTGCGGAAAGTGCAAGCCGGTCTGCACCACCCACGTGCCGCGCGCCAATCTGCTCTATTCGCCGCGCAACAAGATCCTCGCCACCGGCCTCATCATCGAGGCGTTTCTCTACGAGGAGCAGACCCGGCGTGGTATCTCCCTGCGCCATTTCGATGAGATGAACGACGTGGCGGATCACTGCACCATCTGCCACCGTTGCGAAAAGCCCTGTCCGGTGAACATCGACTTCGGCGATGTCTCGGTGCGCATGCGAAACATCCTTCGCACTCGGGGTAAGAAGCGCCGCAATGCCGGGACCTGGCTCTCGATGGCCTTCCTCAATGTCACCGACCCGGCCACCGTGCGCGCCATGCGCAAGGGCATTGTCCAATGGGGCTATGCCGCCCAGCGCCTCGGCTACCGCACCGCCCGATCCCTGAGGCTGATCCGGGACGGACAGCCCCCGCGGGCGACCACCGGCAAAATGGCTGTGACCGAGCAGGTGATCAACTTCGTCAAGCGACCCCTGCCGGATGAGATGCCGACCCGTACCACCCGGGCCCTGCTCGGCGTGGAAGACGACAAAGTGGTGCCCATTCTGCGCGACCCCGCCAGGGTGACCGACGACTCCGATGCCGTCTTCTATTTCCCGGGCTGCGGCTCCGAGCGGCTGTTTTCACAGGTGGGGCTGGCGACCCTGGCCATGCTCTACGACACCGGCGCGCAGACCGTATTGCCCCCCGGCTACCTGTGCTGCGGCTATCCGCAGAGCGCCTCGGGTGAGAGTGACCGCGGCCACCGTATCTCGGTGGACAATCAGGTGCTGTTCCACCGTGTGGCGAATACCCTCAATTACATGGATATCAAGACGGTCCTGGTCTCCTGCGGGACCTGCATGGACCAACTGATGAAGTACCGCTTCGAGGCGATCTTCCCCGGTTGCCGTCTGCTGGATATCCATGAATACCTGATGGAAAAGGGCGTCAAGCTGGAGGGTGTCGAGGGCAAGCAGTTCCTCTACCACGACCCGTGCCACACGCCGATGAAGCAGTACAACCCGGTGAAGGTGGCCGCCAGCCTGATGGGACAGGAGGTGGCGCTTTCGGATCGCTGCTGCGGCGAATCGGGCACCTTTGCCGTCTCGCGGCCCGACATCGCCACCCAGGTCCGCTTCCGCAAGGAGGAGGAACTCCACCAGGATATCCGCGCCCTCACCGGCCGTGAGAATAGCGAGGGTGACGTGAAGATCCTCACCTCCTGCCCCTCCTGCCAGCAGGGCCTGTTGCGCTACACCGACGTTACCGGCCTGGACAGCGACTACATCGTAGTGGAGATGGCCAACCGGCTGCTGGGCGACGGGTGGCAGGAGCGTTTCGTCGAACAGGCACGCGCCGGTGGTATCGAACGGGTACTGCTGTAGGAGCGGCGGAAGCCGCGATGGAATCTTTCCTGGTACTTCGCGACTTCCGTCGCTCCTACAGGTGAATGCCTCGGTTTCTCTTCTTGCGTTGATTTCCGCCTGTGACCACCATAACGACACGGGGGCCGGCTTTGCCGCCCCTTTGCACCGCTGATGTGCTATACAGTCAGTTAGGTTGGATAGAGGAGAGAAAATAACAATGCGCAAATCCCATAAGTTGCTGAAACCCCTTGTCGCCTGCTTTGCCCTGGCCGGCCTGTCGTCGACGCTGCAGGCCGAGGAGCAGCCCCTGATGGTCGACATCAAGCGCCTTTCGATGGAAAGTGCCCTGACCATTGCCCAGGCCACCATCGACCAGTGCCGAAAGGAAGGCGTGCAGGTGGCGGTTACCGTGATGGATCGCGGCGGGCATCCGCAAGTCGTATTACGTGATGTGCTGGCGGGGGACCTGACCCTGAATATCAGCCGCCAGAAGGCCTATACGGCGCTGTCGTTCAACATGGCGACCTCGGACATGGAGGGGCGATTCACTTCGCCCTTTTCCGTCGGCAAGGTGGACGGGTTGGTGATGAGTGCCGGCGGTCTTCCCATCACCGCCGGGGGCACGATTATCGGCGGTGTCGGCGTCAGCGGTGCTCCTTCGGGCGAGACGGACGAGAAGTGCGCGCAGGCCGGAGTGGATGCCATCTCCGATGAGCTGGAAATGGCGGCGTTTTAGTAAGGATCCGCTAGATTTACAGTACCTACTCACCCCCTCCGTCATTCCCTGTCACCCCCCCCGCCTGCGCGGGGGTGACAGGGGATGACGGATTTCCCGGGCCGTGTGCGATCACCCGGGCGAGTAACGTACCGAAAGGCTCAGGAGTTACTGCCTTTCACCCGGCATCAGCCAACCACCGATGCACTGAACACACCGATAAGGTGAATCGGCATGTGTGTTCCCGGGGTGGCTGGCCTGCGCGGGGCCGGAGATGGGGTGAAAGGCAGAGTAGCGCGGAAAATCCAGCGAAGGAGACAGTATGTACCTCAAGAACAAAGCCAATGGCGACCTGGTCGAAATCCTTGATATCAGCTCCATGATCGACCCGTTGCGTAGCCGTGTCGCGGGCCGTTATCACTCCGGCGAAGAGCTTCAGGACCCCGCCACTTTCGACAAGACCGACCTGATCTTCCCCTCGGGGGAAAATCTCCCGCGCTGCTGGGTCGATCCGCATTACAGGGACTAGTGGTCCATGCGGAAAACATGAGTGGCGCTCAGACTCCCGTTAATGGGCCAAGGCAAGCAGCGCACGAGGTTCAGCAAACGCAATCCGCTGACGGTGGCATGGCGGGAGGTTTAGGGGCGCAAACCGCGACTGCGAATCAAGTCAGCGCCTGATCGATAAGTTCAATCCAGTGGCAAACCGGTGTCTCTGTACCGCTTTGCAGATGGAGTTGGCAACCGATATTGGCGGTGGCGATGATTTCCGGATCGCTACCGCTAAGCGCGTTGAGCTTACGCTGGCGAAGGGTGCCGGCAATCGTCGGCTCCAGCAGCGAGTAGGGGCCTGCCGACCCGCAGCACAGGTGTGGCTCGGAAACCGGGGTGAGCTCATAACCCGCGGCTACTAGTAGTCGCTCAATGACACCCGGGAGTTGCTGTCCGTGCTGGAGACTGCAAGGAGAGTGAAAGGCGATCCGCTGTCTCTTGTGCTCAGAGCTCAGTGCTTCTATTCCCTCTTTGGCAACCACCTCACCGAGGTCCTTCGCCAGCGCGGCGATTCTGTGCGCACGGGCGCGGTAGTCGGGGTCGTCTGCCAGCAGTTCGCCGTACTCCTTGAGCATCGTTCCGCAACCGCTGGCGGTTACCAGTATGGCTTCGGCTCCGTCCTCGATGGCGGGCCACCAGGCGTCGATATTGTTGCGCGCCATCGCCCTGGCCTCCGAGTGGGCGTCCAGGTGGTGGCTGAGGGCACCACAGCAACCGGCCCGTTCGATTCGCGTCAGGGTGATCCCAAGGCGGTCGAGTACACGGGCGGCGGCAGTGTTGGTTCGCGGCGTGCCGCGGGACTGTCCGCAGCTCTCCAGCAGGAGCATGGTGCGCGGATGCCAACCGCTCTTTGGCCAGTGAAAATGGGTTTTGGGAGGTATCCGTCGTGCCCACGGGCGCGGAAGCAGCGGTCGCATCGCCTGTCCGATCCGAAGCAGGCCATTGAACCGCCTCGGGTGCGGTATCAGGGCACGCAGGGCGGCCCGTTTTATCCGCTCGTCGGCAGGGCGTGGCAGCCGACGAGCGAGTTCCGAACGGCCGATATCCAGCAGACGGCTGTAGCGAACCCCTGAGGGACAGGTCGTTTCGCAGGCGCGGCAGCCCAGGCAGCGATCCAGATGGCGCCGGGTTTCACTGGTGACCTGCTCCCCCTCCAGCAGGGCCTTGATGAGATAGATCCGTCCACGCGGACCATCGAGTTCGTCGCCGGTTACCTGGTAGGTCGGGCAGGTTGCCGTGCAGAAGCCGCAATGGACGCAACTGCGCAGGATCCGTTCGGCCTCCTGCCCGACTGGCGTATCACGCAGCGGCGCGATGATGGCGGTCTGCATGGCTGATTCCTCGTCCGGTATTACAGGGTGGCGTAGAGGCGGCCGGGGTTCAGGATCCCGACGGGATCGAAGGCCGCCTTCAGTTTCTCGTGCAGCCGCATCACGGCAGCGGCCGGAGGCTGAAAGCTCTCCTCCCGATCGCCGCCCCGAAAGCGCTGGGCATGCCCCCCCATTGCGACCGCGGCGGCGTGAATCTCTTCGGCCGGCGCATCGCTCCGGACCCAGCGCTGGGCGCCGCCCCAGTCGATAAGACAGCCGTCAGTGAGAGGGTGCAGCGGTGCATCGGCGGGCACCGAAAGGCGCCACAGAGGAGCATCCCCAGCGAAAAACGGTAGCCGCTGCTCGCGCAGATCGGACCAGAACGAGGTACTCTCCCCCACATCGCCGCCGATCGCATCTCGGGCGGCATGCACCGCCTCAGGGCTGCCGGAGAGCCGAACCCGCAATTGCCCCTCGGTATGACAGGCCGCCGAGATCGGCAGAGGCGACGCGCTCCACCGATGGATGCATTCCAATCCCTCTTCGGGTGAGCAGCTCCGTGCCAGCGTAATCTCCTGTTCGGGTCGGGGGAGCACCTTGAGGCTGACCGACAGCAGTACTCCCAGGGTCCCGAGTGCGCCGGCCATGGTCCGGGAGAGGTCGTACCCGGCGACGTTCTTGATGACCTCGCCGCCGAAGCATAACCGCTGCCCCCGGCCGTTGACGATCTCGGTGCCGAGCAGGAAGTCGCGCACGGCACCGGTATAGGGGCGCCGGGGCCCGGAGAGGCCGCAGGCCACGCTACCTCCCAGTGTTGCATTGCCAAAGTGGGGCGGCTCGAAGGGCAGCATCTGACCCTCCCTCTCCAGTATCTCTTCGATTTCACTCAGCGGGGTGCCTGCACGGGCGGTAATGACCAGCTCGCGCGGCTCATAACCGATGACTCCCCGATGGGCAGATACCGATAGCGGTTTGCCTTCGGCCCTGCGCCCGAAAAAGCGCTTGCTGCCGCCGCCCTCGATGGCAAGCGGCTCACCCGTCTCATACGCGAGCCGAACCCTGGCTGTGATGCTCTCGGCAACATCCGTCATCAGAATCGCTCCAGTTCCGGGAAGGGGAGTTCGCCGTTATGCACGTGCATGGCCCCGAATTCGGCACAGCGATGCAGCGTCGGTATGGCCTTGCCCGGGTTGAGAATCCCCTTGGGATCCCAGGCGCGTTTCACCGCGTGGAACTGCTCGAGCTCGGCCTCACGGAACTGCACGCACATCTGGTTTATCTTCTCCATGCCGACCCCGTGCTCGCCGGTGATGGTGCCCCCATGGGCCACGCACAACTCCAGGACTGCCCCGCCGAAGGCCTCCGCCCTCTCCAGTTCACCGGGGCGGTTGGCATCGTAGAGGATGAGCGGATGCAGGTTGCCGTCGCCGGCATGGAAGACATTGGCCACCGGCAGACCGTATTCATCTGAGAGCTCCTGGATCTTCCGGAGCACGTTCGGCAGGTGCTTGCGGGGAATGGTGCCGTCCATACAGTAGTAATCGGGGGCGAGTCTCCCGACGGCCGGAAATGCGGCCTTGCGACCTTTCCAGAGCAGGGCGCGCTCCTCGGGATCGCTTGCGGTGCGGATGTCGCAGGCGCCGCAGTTGCGGAGGATGTGATGCACACGCTCCGCCGCTGCGCCCACCTCGCCCTCGGTCCCGTCGACTTCGCACAGCAGGATCGCCTCGGCGCGCGGATAGCCCGCCTGCACGAAGTCCTCCGCCGCCTGAATCGCAAGACGGTCCATCATCTCCAAACCGGCCGGCACGATGCCGCCGCCGGCGATGATCTCCCCCACGGCGCTGCCGGCCTGTTCGATGTCATCGAAGGCGGCCAGTATCACACGGACCTGTTCGGGGCGCGGCAGCAGCTTGACCGTCGCCTCGACTACGATGCCCAACATCCCCTCGGAACCGGTCATCAGTGCCAACAGGTCGTAGCCGGGGCTATCGAGGGCATCGCTGCCGATGACCATCCGTTCGCCGTCGGCGGTAACCACATCCAGTTTGAGCAGGTTGTGTACCGTCAGCCCGTACTTCAGGCAGTGAACGCCACCGGAGTTCTCCGCCACATTGCCGCCGATAGTGCAGGCGATTTGCGAGGAGGGATCGGGGGCGTAATAGAGGCCGTAAGGCGCCGCGGCCTCGGACACCGCCAGGTTTCGCACACCCGGCTGCACACGTGCGCTGCGCCGGACGGGATCGATATGCACGATCTGATTAAAACGCGCCATGTTCAACAGAATCCCGTCCTCAACCGGCAGGGCGCCGCCGGAGAGGCCGGTGCCGGCACCCCGGGCGACGACCGGCACACCGATTTTGTTGCACAGGCGCAGCACGGCCTGCACCTGTTCGACGCTGGTCGGCGCAACAACCGCGAGTGGAAGCTGACGATAGGCCGATAGCCCATCACACTCGTAGGGACGCATTTGCTCCCGTGTCTTGAGCACCGCACCGGGCGGCAGCATGCTCTGCAGGTTTGCCAGCAACTCGTCCTGCGGTAAGCCCCCTGTCCCCAATGCCTCGCTCATAGGCTCAGTTTCCGTATAGTTGATCGGGCAGCCAGGTAATCAGGCCCGGGAACAGCACGCACAGAGCAGGCAATGCCCGCCATTGGGGGGCTGTCTGAGCCCCGCCCTCATGCCGTGCCCGCCCTCTCTTCCACAACGGGAACGTCCGCCATTCGACGATAGCCCCGGGCCAGTGCGTTGTCGTCGCCGACATTTCCGGGGAAAATCACTACCGGAAGCCCCGGGAAACGGTCGTGGTCGGCGGGGCAGCGCACCACCGAGCAGCCGGGAAGCACCTGTCCCAATACCCTTGAGGTGCGCAACTCCAGTCCGCTATTGAGCACGTCGTTGGAGGTGATTCCGCCCTTGCTGATCAGATAGCCCAGGGTGGGGGGAAGCCCCCGCACCACATCCGTCAGGAAGTCCGACACGCGCTCACCGAAGGCGAGGCGCTTCGATTCGGAATCAAACACCTTTTCCGTGCGGCTGGTGTAGATGATCGGCGTCTCACCCCGTTTGTGAATGGCCGTCGCCCGGCTCAGGATGTCGCGCAACAGGGCCTCGCGGTCGCTGTCGATGGCGTCGACATCCGCTTCGATGCCGACGGTCCCCGCCTCATCCAGGAGCCGTTGCAACTGCAGCGTGGCCTTGCGTACGTGGGAGCCGACAAGGACGGCGCCGGGGCGCCCATTCCGCACAAAACGGAACATTTCCTCTGCGGGGACGGGCTGGGGCGACAGCTTCGCCAGCGACTTGAGCAGGCTGGCAGCGCTTCGGAACAGAAAGCGCTTGCCATCGGCCGTCGCGTTCAATACCTGATCGGCAAAGCTGTCCAGGTCCGACTGGGCCTCACCATCCACACAGCCGCAGGTATTGCCCTTCAGGCTGGAAAGCCGCACACGGCAGCCGCGACGGACATCGTCGAGCAGAAAACGCTCGACCTCCTGAGCAGAGATCCGCCCATCGGTTTTCTCCTCAACATAATCCGGCAGATAGCTGTGCGTGAAGCCGAACACCGAATCTTTGGCAAACTCGGTGCGATGCACGGGAACCGGCTCGCCGTCGACCATCAGGTAGTGAACGGCGTCGCGGGTGATGCGTCCGCCTTCGAAAAAGGCCGGGACCAGAAAGTGGGCGTCAAACGGCCCGAGTTCTTCGGCGATGATGTCCGTCTCCACCGGGTAGTGACCCCGCAGGGTGGAGTCGGAGCGGCTCACCAGCAGCGGATTGACGGGATTACCCGCTTCGGCGAACTCATCCAGCGCCTGTCTGAGATTTCGGCACACCTCCCGAGTAATGGCGGCGGCCCGCACGGCATCCATGCCGCGGGTATTGGTCAGCACGAAGAACAGCGGTGCACTGTCCTCCAGGGCCTCACGCAGGGTTGCCGGATCCCACCGGGTCAGAAGCAGACAGCTATGCACTGTCTGCGAACCGGTGGGATCATCGTCAAGGGCGATGATTTTGGTTCTGGCCATGGTTCTACTCTTCCATCAACTGCTGGATACGGGAGGCCATGGCTTCGGCGGTGATGCCGTTGAATGCCATGATTTCACCCGGGGAGGCGGTGGTTTCTCCACGCTTCCAGGCGAAGACGTCGCGCGGCGCCCGGCTGCGCAGCATCACCGGTTCCAGGCATGCGCTGGGACCACCGGAGACACCCAGCAGTGCATCGCCAGCGAACAGTGCATTGAAGGCATCAGGCTCCATGAATTGCGAATCGGGCTCGGCCACCGTATCCCAGGCGACATCGCCCGGCCGGAACAGACGGCGGGGATTGACCACCGCCACGATGCGTACGCGATAGCCTTCGGCCTCGAGCCTGTCCCTGGCCTCGAAGATCGGCAGGAACACCATGTCGCCGGTGGCTGCGATCACCGCCACAGGGCCCGAGCCGGAGTCGCTCTCGTAGAGCGTGATGGCACCCTGTTCCATCGCCTGCCGTCCCTCCTCCAGGGTGGTGCGAACCGGCAGGGGGCTCTTGGAGGCGAAGATTGCCACGCCCTTGTTGTAGCTGTTGACGGCCCAGTCATAGGCCACCTGGATCAGGTTGGCGTCACAGGGGAACAGCGGATAGACATTGCCGTTTCGCATCATCGCGGCGAAGTAGTTCTCCACCTCGGGTCGTTGGTGGGTCCATCCGTTCCGCCCCTGCTCCAGGGCACCGGCGGTGAACATGGTGACCACCGAAGGGGTGCGACGCCGCAGTTCCGCCATGGCCTGGGTAACGGTCTGCACGATGGGCAGCCCGTTGATGGCGAAGCTTTCATAGGACAACCACAGTGAACGCGAACCGAACAGCGCAAGGCCCGCCGCAAGCCCTGCGCAGGCATCCTCGTTGAGCGGCTCGTAGACCTGACCGTCCGGCCCCTGGTTGTAGAGGTCGTCGCCGGTGGGGTGGCGGATGGTGAGCGCTTCGTTGATGTTCTTCATGGCGGAGGCTTCATTGCCGTCCGCGTTGGTTACGACAAAGCGCGAGTCGGCCTTCCCAACCGCGCCCACGAGGGCACCCATGGCGGTCGACGGCACCTGCTTGTCGCCGGTTTCGAACTCCTGGAGCGGCAACTCGCCCAGCGGTTCCAGGTCCAGAATCGACTCGGTCACCGAGGTTCGTGCCGCCGGGCCGCCGCCGGCACGTTGTAGATTGGTGCGGACCAGATCCCAGGCCCCTGTCGGCAATGCACGGCGCTGCAGCGCCTCGGCGATATGGGGTGTGTCCAGCGTATCCCCCGGATACAGGTTGTGGGATTTGGAGCCGACGGTGTGCACGCCGGTGCCTTTCATCTGTTTGATGATAAACACGGTTCGGGTCCCGCCCAGCGCCAGCTTTGCGGCACGGTCCGCCTCGCTCAGTACCGCACCGGCAAAGGCGACGCGCTGCCCGAACGAAAAGCGGCTGCTGTCCGCATAGGCGCCCTCCTGGGCGCAATCGTCAAACGCCTTGGCGTCGACCAGCACTACCTCCTCGAAACCGTGGCCGCGCCAATAGGCGGTCATCTCCGCGTTGTTCATCCGGGAGACCATGGAGTGGTGTTCCTGGCTGTAACCGTTCCAGACCAACACCGGCAGGAAATTGGTGATCTTCGGATAGGCGGTATGGAAGTGCATCATGGAGGAGAGCACATAGGGCTCGCCCATCCCGCCGTCGCCCAGGGTGAAGGGAAAGAGTTTGTTCGGATGGAGCATGGCACCGGCCATCGCGAAGTGCTGCCCCTGGCCCAGCGGACCGGCGGGGGAGAGCAGGCCGGGAATGGCGCCGGAGAGGTGACCAAGCAGTCCGTCGCGCTCACGGAAACGCTCGCACATCTGTTCGACGGTAGTGATGCCCATCTCCTCCAGGGAGCCGTCGAGAAACATGGCGCTATAGAAGCCGGGGGCGTGGTGACCGACTTCGGTGACAATATTGGTGTGGCCGAGCAGCGCCAGCGCGGCGTAGGCCTCGGCGCTGCTGGCGAAGCCGCCGGGGTGACCCGAAGCCTTCGAACCGGTCAGGTGCAGGGTCAGGTAGCGCAACGCATCGGCTGCCAGCAGGGTCTGATAGGCCGCCCGTGTGTCCTGCGGATCGGAAATGGCACTCTGGCCATCGGCAATGACGGGTTGTTGGGCATGGCGATCGAAATCGGGCCAGCTTTCACCCGAATGCTGAATACCCTGGCAAAACTTCGGGAGTCGGTGAATGGCTTCTGCTGCGACTGTGCTCATTGTTGTCTCCTGTAAGGCGCAGTTAGAAAAAAGCCGTCTAGTGGGCCATGCGGAAAATAATGTGACACTCAGAGCCCCACCAAGGAGCCAAGGCAAGGCGCACTCCGCAGGGAATGGCGAGCCCTTTACAAGGAGTGCAACGCGGCATTGGCTCCTTGGCGGGGCTCCCTCTGGGCCGTTCCACAAAGCCCATAGTCGGCGTTGCACTCGCTTGAATTAGCCCGCTAGTCCTGCGCTCGTGCGCCTTGCCTATGGGCTTTGTGGAACGGCTGAGAGTTATATTATTTTCCGCATGGCCCACCAGCTGCCGGCTCGTTTCGGTCGTCTGTGTGGATTAAGCCTAGACAGCGACTAAACTTTCACCATGTACAATCGTTTTCACGATGTGAAAAATGCCATCAAATACTTCCATTCAGGTCGTCGAACGCATCTCGCACCTGCTCGATGCCATCGTCAGCAATGACGGCCGTAGCACTCTGAAATTCCTTTCGGCCGATACTGGACTGCATCCCTCTACCGCGTTTCGGATCCTCAAATCGCTTGCCGATTACGGCTTCGTGGAGAAGGATGGCGAAGGCTATCGGATCGGAAGAAAACTCCTGCATCTCAGTCGCCATGTGCGGGGCGGGAAAGCACTCGATACCGAGGCCGAGCCGGAAATGAAGTGGCTTCGCGATGAAATCGGTGAGACGGTCAATCTCACCATCGCCCAAGGCGATGAAGTGATCTATATCGGGCGTGTTCTTTCGAAACGGATGATGCGCGTCGAGCAGATTATCGGCAGCCGCGCCCCGCTTCACGTAACGGCCGTGGGTAAGCTGATGCTTGGTGAAAGCGGAGAACAGGGCTGCCGTGCGTACGCGGCACGCAGTGGGCTCGTCGAACTGACGCACAACACCATTACCGATGTGGATACCCTGGTGCGCTGCGCCAACGAGGTAAGGGCGGCCGGCTATGCGTTGGACAACGAGGAGGCGGAGCTGGGTGTCGGCTGTATCGGGGTTCCTATTCGTGACGGCAGGGGCCAGATGGTGGCGGGGCTCTCCGTCTCCTCGCCCATCGAGCGCCGGCGTGACGAATGGATCCCGAAGGTCATTGCGGCGGGACAAAGGATTTCCGAGCGCATTGGCTCTTCCGGGGATGTCGGTTGAATCGTTTTGTGCCGTCGAGAGCTGCAACGTGAAAGCTATAACCGCAAAGGACGCAAGCACCCCCTCGCCGCGGGACGGTACGAGCAGAGCGAATCTCACCTTCCGGCGCTAACCACCTGATGGAGTTGGTTTTCACGCAGCGCCGCCTCCGCCTCGGGATGCCCTTCGATCCGTGCCCAAGCCAGGGTGCGGCCGCGGGCCGGTCCAGCTCGGCCGGGCCATCGTCAGTATCGGCTCGAACGCCGCCCATGCAGATGGCGGCCTATTGCGCCCCCATCCTGATCCTCTTCGTCGCGGGGGGGACGACAAAAAACCTTTTTCAACAAGCCCCTGGAAAAACAGAATTCAGCGGTTTTCCTGTTTACCTTCCGCACACGGCTGTGGTCCGCACGGTTCCTGTTATAAACTGCATCCCTTCGAATCTGATCTTCACGAGAGAACATGCGGTTTTATCTCTGTCTGCTTTCCCTGCTGGTGGCGCCGGTGTTTGCATCCGAGCTTGCGGAGCCGCTGTTTCTGGATACCGGCGCCGAGATCCCGATCGAGCGCTACTCCGGCGCGGATGCTGCTCATACCCGCGTCCTCTGGTTGCCTTCGGAGGAGGGCCTGCAGTCGCGGGAACTGGCTGTCGCCCGTGAACTGGCCGCCACCGGCCCGTCGGTGTGGGCCGCCGATCTTCACACCGCCTATTTCCTCGCCGCGGCGCGGACCAGCCTCGAACAGGTGCCGGTGGAGGACGTGGTGTCGCTCATCGAGGCCGCGGCAGCGGATGTGCAGCAGCTGTTCCTGTTCACTTCCGGCAGAGGCGCTGCCCTGGCGTTGCAGGCCGCCCGTGCCTGGCAGCTGGAGCACCCCGGTTCCGAACGTCTGGCGGGCGCGGTTCTGGTCCATCCGAATCTGCAGAAAGGGCTGCCGGAACCGGGGGAACCGCCCAGCTACCGCCCCGTGACCACGGCCACCAACCTGCCGATCTATCTCTTCCAGCCGGGACTCTCCGCCAAGCGCTGGCACCTTTCTGATCTCGCCCGGGGCCTCGCCTCGGGGGGGAGTGATCTCTTTCAGCACTTCCTGCCCAGTGTCAGCGACGGTTTCATGAATCGTGAGCAGCCCGATGACGCAGAGCGTGCCATGAATCAACAGATGCCGGCACTCATTGCCCGCGCCGTCAGGCTGCTTGAGCCCTATGCCGGCCCCCGCCAGGCCCCGGCCCTCGTCGGCAGCGATGATGTGGACGCCGAGGCCGGGCTGGCAGCCGGCCTGCGCCCCTATACCGGGGACCCCGCACCTCCGGAGTTGAATCTGCCGGGCCTGCAGGGGGAGACCTTTGACCTGCAGAGCTACGAGGGGCGTGTCGTACTGGTCAATTTCTGGGCGACCTGGTGTCCGCCGTGTGTGCACGAAATCCCCTCCCTGGGACGGCTGCAGGAGCAATTTGAAGAGCAGGGCTTCAGTGTTCTCGCGGTCGATGTGGGCGAAGACGAGGTGACGGTACGCCGTTTCCTCGAAAAACGGCCGGTTGCTTTTCCCGTGCTGCTCGATCTCGCCGGCGAGGCGGTCAATGCCTGGAACGTCAGCGCCTTTCCGACCAATTTTCTTATCGATGCGCAGGGACGGATCCGCTACAGCTACTATGGCGCACTGGAGTGGGATGCTCCCGAAGTGGTCGCTATCGTGAAAAAGCTGTTGGCGGAAATGCATGAGCCCGCCCGCTGAACCGCCCCGGTTCAGCGGCGCTATTCTGCAGGTCGGCTTTCAGGCCGACACGGCTCAGCGCTCCGCGGAGGGGGATGTAGCCAGCAGCACGTCTTCGGGCGTCAGGCTGATCTCCCCCCGCTGCAGTTCACTGACCGCATGCAGTGCCGAAATGGGCACCATGCCAAGCTCTGCAGCCAGGTGCTGGCCGGTCTGGCTGTAGACGAAGCGCACCAGTTCCCGCTGCAGGGCGTCAAGGGCAACTCCCGGGCGGTGATTGATATAGAGATAAAGAGGCCCGGGCGAGAGTGGATAAAGTGATTCGAACAGGTTGTCAGCGGTCGGCAGGATGGGAGTCTCACCTGTGGCGCGAATGACCGGAACCGGGGCGACGGGACCTCTGAAAGCACTTAGACTGGCGTAACCGATACCCCCGGCGGTCCTGGACACCTTGGCCACCACGGCTTCCGAATCGGGCACCCGTTCCGTCTCCGGCTGGTAATCGCTGCGATGCAGGACCTGTTGCCGGAACCACAGTTCCAGAGGGCCTCCGTCCTCCTGTCCGTACGCGCTGATGTCTCGCTGCGACCATTCCGTGCCGAGTTCGAAAGCACCCCACTTGCGGATCGGGGTGTGATCATTGCGGGGGCGATGCGAAAAGATCGCCTCCAGTTCTGCCAGTGAAATCCCGCGGTGAACCAGCGGATTGCCTTTTCGGACCACGACCACCATCGGGTCCATGGCAACGACGATTCGCTGCGGTGGATACCCCCATTCTGTTTCAAAGGCAGCCTGCTCTTCGGGATCCATGGCCTCTTTTAGCAGAGCGACGCGATGGGTCGGCCCGGCCTGCCACCAGCGCACCATAGCTTCTGGCGGTAGTTCCAGGGCGTGGACCTGGAGGCTTGCCTGCCCGTTGCTGAGCGTGGAAGCCCAGAGCTGGGCCAGCTGCAGGGTTTCCCGTTCGGTGACGATGTGCAGATTGCCCAGCTGTGGAGCGATCGCCGCTTCGTAGTGAGGGAACCGGGGATCAACCGGCGTAGGGACCGTCGTTTCCGGCAAACCTTCCCGGATGGGGAGGGTGATCGTCTCCGGTTCGACCGGTTCTTCGCACCCGGTCAGAAGCAGCAGGGCCGCCACCAGAATGCCTCCCGTCCTGCTAGTTCGATGCATGTTCATGTCACCCCTCCCTTCCGTGGAATGGGCTGTTTGCGTTAATGCTAGCACCCGGTTTCTTTTCCTCTCGACAAGAATCCCCGGACCGCGGGATCTGCATCTACGTGTACAGCGAGTGCATCGGGTAGAATTGCCGCCTATCGAAGAGGCGGAGAACTAAAACGTGAGTGAGCAGGGCCTGAGGGCCCGGGTTGGTGCCCGGGTCGAATCGGTGTTCGTACAGCGCACCATCATGACGCTGATCGCCATTAATGCGGTCACCCTGGGACTGGAGACCTCGCCGGAGGTGATGGCAGCGTTCGGTGAGGTGCTGCGCACGATCGATCATTTCGTGCTGACCATATTCGTGGCGGAGATCGGCGCCAAATTGTTTGCCAAAGGCCTGCGATTTTTCCGCGACCCCTGGAATGTCTTCGATTTCACCGTGGTGACCATTGCGCTGATACCGGCGAGCGGTCCGCTGGCGGTGCTGCGCACGCTGCGCGTGCTCCGTGTGCTGCGGCTGGTGTCGGTCATGCCCCGCTTGCGGTTTGTGGTGGAGGCGCTGCTGCGCGCGGTACCGGGGATCTCCGCCATCGGTGGTCTGATGCTGCTCCTGTTCTACGTGGCGGCGGTAATGGCGACGGGGCTCTTCGGTGCGGATTATCCGGAGTGGTTCGGCAGCGTGGGGGCCTCCATGTATTCGCTGTTCCAGATCATGACGCTGGAGAGCTGGTCGATGGGTATCGTCCGGCCGGTGATGGAGCAGTATCCCTATGCCTGGCTGTTCTTTGTGCCGTTCATACTGATCGCCACGTTCACCATGCTCAACCTCTTCATCGCCATCATCGTCGATACCATGCAGACCATGCATGAGCAGGAGATGAAGGAGGAGCACGAAGTGATCGGAGAGGTGGTCCACACCGAATCCGAGTCCATAGAGGGCGAATTGCGCGCCATGCGGCAAGAGCTGCGCGCCCTCCGGCGCGAGATCTCCATGGAAAACCGAAGCTAACCACGGGAAACGGGGGAAAACAGGCTCCTGTGGGCATCCCCCCGAATACCGTAGGATGGGGTGAGCCTGCGAACCCCATCATTGCTCGGACGGTGGTTTCTCGATGCGGTTCGCGGGGCTCACCCCATCCTACTTTCTGACAAAGCTTTGGGAGAGCGGCCGGGCGTGGTGCAGGCACAGGATCCGATGGCGAGACCGGATGAGCGTTACACCATTTTCCGCATGGACCACTAGCGCCCCGGCGGCTGGCAGTCGGGCCGGACCCCCTGGGCGCGGGCCTGCCGGTAGATCTCCATGGCGGCCGGGATTCGCGCCTGGAGATCACTCATGCGGGTCTCACCGGAAGGATGGGTGGAGAGGAACTCCGGTGGTGAACCGTTGCCCCGGGTTTCCATGCGTTGCCAGAACTTCGTGCTTTCGCGGGGATCGAAGCCGGCCCGCGCCATCAGATCCAGGCCAAAAAGGTCGGCCTCCTGCTCCTGTTTGCGCGAGAACGGGAGAATCACCCCCACCTGAGCTCCCATCCCCAACAGGGCAAAAAGCTGTTGGCGCTCGCCGCCCGCGCCGGTAATCGCCTGCAGCAGGTCCAGTCCGGTCTGGGTGGCGTATTGGGTGGAGACCCGCTCGTTCGGGTGGTCGGCCAGCACATGGGCTATCTCATGGGCGACCACTGTCGCCAGCTGGGAGGGATTTTGTGCAATATCCAGGATCCCGGTATTCACCCCCATATTGCCGCCCGGCAATGCGAAGGCATTGGGTTCCTCATCTTCGAAAACCGAGAGCTGCCACTGTTGCGGAGCAGAGGGTGGCAACTGTCGGGTAATGGCTTCGGCCACGCATTGGACATAGTTCGTGGTGGGGCCGGGTCCCGCGGTGGGCTTCTCCCTCTGGATCTCCTGGAAGGCTGTAGCACCCATCTCGGTCATTTGCGCCTCGGGCAGCAGGATGAGCTGCTGGCGGCCAAGCGGCGAGGTGGTACAGGCCACGACAAGAAAACTGACCACGATTACAGTGATTGTGCGCACGGGGTTTCTCCAGGCCTTTTAAGAGAAAGGTAGCCCCGTTTAGCGCTGTCGACATAGCGGAGCCGGGACGGAAAGCCGGAATCGCGGCAGCAGTAGCAGATGGCTTCTCTATACTCCGAAAAGAAGTGGTCGCGTTGCGGAAGGAAATCCACAGGCGCAGGGTTGCTGCCGCGAATCTTCCTGACTCGACCAACCCCCTACTCAACCGTGGCCAGAGTGCTATGAGCGAACAGAACCGGGCCAGGCCCATCTCGCTTGAGACGCGTATTCGGTCCGTTTCACGGCAGCTTGCCGATGCCGAAGGCGGATGGGTTGGAAAGTCCGGAGGAGTCGATCCCGCAGAAGCGATATCGTTGCTGGGGCTCGCCCGAAAAACCCTGAAGGCGTCCGAGGACCGGTATCAGCGATTGGTGGCTCGCGCCGGGGCCATTGTGTGCGAAGTGCAACCGGACGGGACACTGCTGTCCCTGAATGATGCGGTGGCCAAGGCCACAGGGTTTCGCCCCGCCGAACTCATCGGCCAGGCTTGGTGGGACAAGCTCTTTCCGGGGGAATACCGGCGTGGTCTGTGGCGGCTTTATCGAAGACTGTGCCGGGGCGACGTCGAGGGCTGGGAGATCCGGGTGCAGAGCAAGCATCGCACCCCGGTCGTCATCGAGTTGAGCACGGCGAATACCTACGACGGTTCACACCTGAAACTGATCTCCGCCTTTGGCATCGATGTGACCGCGGAGCGGGTTGCACAAGCGGAAGTCGACCGCATTCGCGCTGATCTGCAGGAAAAGATTTGGGAACGCACCGATGCTCTGGAGCGCATCAATGCCGAACTGCAGATCGAAATCATCGAGCGGGAGCAGTTCGAAAAGGCGCTACGAACGAGCGAGGAGAGGTTTCGCCGTGCAGTCAACAACCTCCCGGCGCTGGTGGCCCTCTACGATGCACAACTACGTATTCGGTTTATCAATACCCGTGCCCTCGAGTTGTGGGAACTATCCGAGCGCGAAGTGATTGGCAGTAGGGACGAGGAACTGTTTCCTCCTTCGGTCACTGAAAGTTATCTTCCTACCCTGCATCGCGCCCTGCGTAGCCGGCGTCCCCAGTTCGTGGAGGCGCACACGGATATTCGTGGTCAGCCATTTACCTTCGTCTTCACCTATGTGCCACTACTCGACAACAAAGGCGATATCGAGGAGTTGCTCGGTATTGCCTACGACGTGACCGAGCGCCGTCAGATCGAGGAAGACCTGCGCATTCGGCACCGCGAACTCCAGACGCTTAACCGCATCTCGGAAATCGCCTTGACTCGTCGCTCTCTGTCGGCAGCCTATAAAGACATCGCACTTGTTCTTCGGGAAACCACGGAGTTCTCCACCGTCCTTATAGAAACCTACGATGCCGAACACGACCGGCTGGTGGCGCAGGTGGTGCAGGGACTCGAGCTCTTGCAGGAGGAACGGAAGCCCGACCACACGGCGCGACAGGTGCTGCGCCAGCGGAAGATACGGGTGCAGCACCGCCAAGGGGGGAGGGGTGGTGTATTGGGGCCGGAGCTCCGGACGGTGTTGACGGTCCCGATGGTGGTCCGTGAATCCGTCGTTGGCCTAATCTCGGTTGCCGCTCTTGAGGAGATGGCGGTGGATGAGCGTCAGACGCAGTTGATGACGGTTACGGCCAACTACATCGCCGTGATGACCGATCGCCAGCGGGCCGAGGAGGCGCTGCGCGAAAGCGAGGCACAGCGGGAGCGTGCGGAGCAGTTCTCGTTGATCATGGTCGTCCGCACCGGACTCGATGGTCGCTGGCTGCGCACCACCCCGCGACTTTCGGAGTGGCTTGGCTACAGCCCGACGGAGCTGGAGAAACTGCGGGTCCAGGATGTGACACATCCGGAGGACCTCCCGCAGACCGAGGCGGCTTTCCAGCGGTTGTGGAACGGGGAGGCGCGCTCCGTTGAATATGAAAAACGGTACGTCACCAAAGACGGCCGTACCGTGTGGGCATCAGTCAACATATCGGTGGTCACCGATGGGGATGGCAAGCCATTGCACTTCCTGGCCTACATTCGCGATATCACCGAACAGAAACACACGGAAGAGGAGTTGCGGCTCGCCGCCCGGGTTTTCGAGAGTAAGGCCGAAGCCATCATGATCCTCGACACCGAAAAGTGCATCGTCAATGTCAATGGCGCCTTTTCGGAAATCACCGGTTATCGACGTGGTGAAGTGGTGGGTCGATCACCCCGGCTGCTTGACTCCGGTCGACATTCCGAAGAGTTCTTTCGTCATATGTGGGAGCATGTCGAGCACCATGGCCAGTGGCAGGGAGAACTCTGGGGGCGCCGCCGTAATGGCCAGATTTTTCCGGCCCTGCTTAACATGGGCGACGTACTGGACGAACAGGATCGCGTGATCAATTACGTGGGGATATTTCGTGACATTACCGAAATCAAGCAGAGCCAGGAACAGCTTGAACGCCTGGCCAACTACGACAGCCTTACCCGGCTTCCCAATCGAAACCTCTTTTACGACCGGCTCAAACACGGGATTGATCGTGCACGGCGGGTGAAGAAGCGGGTTGCCATTCTTTTCGTGGATCTCGACAACTTCAAGGTGATTAACGACACCCTGGGGCATGATGCCGGAGATGATCTGTTGAAAAAGGTCGCCGATCGACTGGGGCAGAGTATTCGCTCGGAAGATACGGTGGCGCGAGTGGGAGGTGATGAGTTCATCATTCTTCTGGAAGAGGTCGAGGACATCGCCTCGGTTGCCGAGACGGCTCGGCGTATCAACAGTTCGCTGTTCATGCCGATGCACCTCCATGGTGAAACGGTGGACATCACCGGAAGTATCGGTATCAGTGTCTATCCGGACGACGGTGAAGAGATCGAGGTGCTGCTCAAGAACGCCGACACGGCCATGTACGTGGCCAAGGAGGAGGGCCGCAACAACTATCGTTTTTTTACGGGCGGAATGAATCAGAAAGCCATCGAACGCCTCAGCATCGAGAGCGCACTGCGCCGGGCGTTGGAGCGCGACGAGTTTTTCCTGGTGTATCAGCCTCAAATCGAGGTCAGCACCGGTGCAGAGATCGCGCTGGAAGCGGCCATCCGCTGGAATCATCCGGAACAGGGGGTGCTCCGCCCCAATCGTTTCATGCCGGTGGCCGAGGCCAGCGGATTGATCGACGCAGTCGGGGATTGGGTTTTGCACAAGGTGTGTCAGCAGATCTTTATCTGGACCACGACCGGTGCTATCCGGCACCGGGTTGCCATCAATCTCTCTCCGCGCCAGTTTCGTCAGCCGCGCATTGCCGAAATTATCATTGCCGCCATCCATGAACACGGTATACAGCCGAACGACCTGGAACTGGAACTGACCGAGACCGCCGTCATGCAGGATCCGGAAGCGACCTTCCGGATCCTCTATACCCTCAAGGAAGCGGGCGTGCACATTACGATCGATGATTTCGGGATCGGGTACTCATCGCTCTTCTATCTGAAACGGTTTCCCATCGATAAACTGAAGCTCGACATGTCATTCGTGCACGATGTGGTGAGCGACCCGGATGATGCAGCCATTTCCAATGCCATCATTGTGATGGCCCACAGCCTCAATATCGACGTCATCGCTGAGGGCGTGGAAACCCAGGAGCAGCTGGATTTTTTCGTCAGCCATGGATGCGACGGTATGCAGGGTTTTCTGTTCAGCCCTCCGCTGCGGGTTGAGCAGATCTCGAAGGGGGGATGAGGCGCATTTCCGGGCCGGTCATTCGGGTTCGGGTTGGCGGCAGGGACAGTACCAGGCGTGGCGCCCGCTGGCTGAGATCCGCTTCGGCGTGCCGCCACAAAAAGGACACTTGGCGTTCCGCAGGCCTCGCCTCGGGATGAGAAAGTCATCGGGCATGCGTTCCGGCTCGGCTTCGGCCGCGATCGCTGCCTTGATAACCTTCTGCATGGCCTGATAGAGCGCTTTTCGCCTTGACCCTTCGAGACGGTCCAGTCTCGTCTTGGGGTGAATGCCGGCCTGAAAGAGCACTTCGTCGGAATAGACGTTGCCCAGCCCCGCCAGCAATTCCTGGTTCATGAGAAGGCCCTTTGCCGTACCGCCACGCTCTTGCAGCAGCGTTGAAAAGTCACTTTCGGAGAGGGCCGTGACGTCGGGTCCGAGTCCTTTGTTGGCAATGAATTCCTCGGGCGTTTCCGCCAGGGCGATGGCCCCCAGCTTGCGTCGGCAATTGAAGGCCAGATAGCTTCCATCCTTGAAGTACAGCACCAGGACATTGTGTTGTGGATCGGCTTCGCCGTCGTCGCCATATTCGAAATAGCCGGTCATGCCGAAGTGCAGCACCAGCCAGCCGTTTCCACCGATGTGCGCAAACAGGTACTTCCCGTGTCGGAAGGTGCCGGTCAGTGAGTGCCCCTCCAGCCGTTTCCGGAGTGAACGGGTATCGGTGTCGCCGAGCATGCGATCGGCACCCCGCAGCTCAATGTGGTCGATGACCTTGCGCATTCCGTGCGCTTCCAGATGGTGTTTGTAGACCTCGACGTCGGGCAGCTCCGGCACGATAGGTTCCCTGTGCACTTTTCCTCAAGCATAGCCCGGCGGGCGTCGATTGAGGCGGAGTTGCGAAAGAGGGGCGGAATACGGGGATTTATTACATGAACGCGCAAAAGCGATCATGGGGATAGCCGGGTGACCATCCCCTTCGGCATACTGCAGAAAAGCTCAGTAACTTCCTCCCATGCCGGCAATCGCCAGGAGGCGAATGAGCTTTTTGTCGCGCACGGCAAGCCAGGAAGGCGTTGCCTTTTCCTGCTTCTCCAGCCGGGCCAGTCGTTCCGGTTCGAGCTGACGGCGCGACTGGGGACGTTTATCTTCTCGGGATTTTGTCATTTACTTGCGTCTCCCAGGCTTTCCGGCCCTATCGGACATCGGCAGGGCTAGCGGAAACCCATCGACAATCCACAGCTATACGAGTTTCGGACAATCGCTTCGGTTTAATGTTCCCCGACATTCAGGCGCATTCTCCGAAAATCCAGAGAAAGACAGCGGCCGCGCACTGCTTCATATCCAATCATGCCGCCGACCCGGAACCCGAAACGGTGTTCCAGTCCGAAACGGGGCATGCAGACGGCCGGTGGGCTGACGATCTCACTGTCCGCCACCTGCAGCGATTCGACCCGGGTGGGGAGCACCGTGACACTCCCGCCTCCCCCCTCTCCGGTGAACGGAAAGTCGGCGATTGGAAGCTTTGCGGCTCGGGCAGCGTCCACCGAGAGTGCGGCAGCGAAACCCTGCTGACCGGTGTCCAACAGCATGGGAAGAGTCATTCGCCCATTGATCCCGGCCCGGACCAGTGGCAGAAATGCATCGGCCAGCCAGAACCGGTGGCTGTTTTCTCGCGGGGCGTTCTCCGGGCGGGAGAGGCGCAGTTCGCCGGCAGCGAAATCGGCCTCGGTAAAAAAGTGAGACAGTAGCGAAGTTCCCAGGATTCCTTCGACCCGTACGTCGTCGAACATCCGTTTGAAGGTGGCGTGAAGCGGCTGCACCTGGACCGGCAGGTTATGGAAGGAGGCCTCGCCCAGTTTCAGCTGACCCACCCGGCTGTAACGCAGTGCTGCGCTGCGTCCGCCGGCGTAGAGCGCGTTCTGAGGAGCGGATTGCCAAAGCTCCAGCTGATTCACCACTTTCTCGTCGAGAACCACCTCCTGGGAGCCGGTGTCCAGCAAAAATAGCGTCTCGCGCCCATCGATCGTTACCGGAAGCAGCGGCAGCGGCTCGAGTTTGCTGAACGGGCAGCGAACGATTTCCGGTGCATCGATCGTCAGAGGAACCTCCGAAAGCCGACGCAACGCATGGGACATCAGTTCGCTGCCGAGGGCACGAACACAGCTGGCAGCGGTTGCCAACTGGCCGCTTCGGCGATAGAGCGCAGCTGACATTTTCAGGCTTTCGGGCTCGCGGGGGAGATGACGCAGTTGCCTTTCAGCCCTGTAGTGGTTGCCCGAAATGAGGGCGACGTAAGCCAATCGGCGGCGTGCGCTGTTACCGACCAGTCGGTTGTAACGCAGCGGGCGGAAGCGGTAGGCGGCCTCGGTGAATCGGCCGCTGGTGAAAAGGGTTTCGGCCTCCTGGAGGCGCTTGATGGGGTGCTCCTCATTGAACAGTGCGGACATATCTCCTCCCTGGAACTGCGGTCTCGCGCTGGGGGCACAAGGCGGAACGTGCCCGCCGCTCAGCGCATGGAAGTGGGTCCTGCGACGAGCGGTTCGCGCTGCGTCGCTGTGGTGCCCGTCGGCTTGCTGGAACAGTGCACCAAAGCGCCACTCCTTTTCGATAAGTGTAGCTGTAACCTCATATCCAGAAGGGGTGTTTACGACTCAGAAACTCGTCGACCGTCAAATAGTGGGAGCCGTCACAGGAGAAAGTGAGACCGATGACGCCGTTCATGACGTTGAGCGACCCGGAGCGGAGATAGATGTTTTCGTCACCTTCACGCAGCGTCCGGAACTGCTCCAGTACGGTACGGATGCGATCGGGTGCAACCCGCGCCTCCACCGGATAACGTTGCGGCGGGTAGGCCAGCCAGATCTCCGGATCCAGGATCTCTTCCACGCCGTGAAAGCGGTACCGGTACGGGTCGTCGTAGACCCAGAAAATGGCCCGCGAACTGGAGAAGTGCAGGATGAAATGGTAGACGCCGTGTTGGCGCATCAGCGTGTCGATGGTATCGATTACCGCTTCGATCCTGCTGTCCAGCAGGCTTGCCGTTCGCTCCTGCTCAAAGACGTGTCCCCGGATCACCGGATCGCCCTTGTATTGAGTCCATGCCATATCGCTGCCGACCTCCATGTCAGGCAGGGGAACATCCTCGATGTTGAAATCGGCCGCCACAAAGCCGATCAGTGCCTCATCCCGGGTGACGGCATGAATGGCGGTAATGCAGTGCTTGCGGCTGTAGCGACTGACGTAAACGGATGATAGCGTCAGCCCGCGGAACGGAAGGCTGCCGGTGTGAAATGGCCGTTCCGCGAGCGGTTGGCCCCGACAATCCGGCTCCACGCCTTCGGCACTCACATTCGAGCTGACCTGAATACCTTCCGTGTTGAGGGCGTAGAGTAGATGGCAGTGCGGGATCTGGCCGATCCGGGCCTGCAGACTCGCGTCCAGCCGGTCGGTATCGTCCCAGACCCGTGCACAGGACCCTGCCAGAGCGGCCATGGGCGCTTCCACCCGCTCGGTGAGTGCTGCTTTTTTATAGATGATTGCTTGCTTGAGCCACATGGCGGATACTTTAACACGCAGTCGCCGGGGTGCATTCCAGCCGGATCGTTTACCGGCTTTACCGCGTATCTTGGCCTGTGGCGGTTACCGTTTGATGACAGTGTCTTACCGGGAACTCCAGGCCCTTCGAACCAGACCACCGGAAGCCAGCTCGCGATCCTCCATCGCCTGCGGGGGCGGCATGTCGACACACTGTCCGGCCCGATCGGCCGGTGCCGCCAGGATGTTCTCGACCGTGTCGCGGCTCATTCCCAGGAGTTCGGCTATCTCCTCCAGCTGCCGATGCTCCTCCTCCTGGAGTACCAACACCTCCGACGAGGCGAGCAGCTCGGGTAGCCAGCCCAGCCGGCGCTCGGTGACCAGCCGGCGCAGGCCGCCGACCTCGCGAACCGCTCCGGCGAAAAGCTCCAGCACGCGTTTATCGGTGTTCGGGGCCTGTATGCCCATCGCTATCCTCCTGAACCGTCGATGGTTGGAAATCCGTTGAAGACAAGTCTAGCCGATCCCCGCTTCGGACCGCGGAAATAACCTGATGTCCCGGATTGCAGTCGGTGCTGATGGGATCTTCGGGCGCAAAGGGGCGCAGGGGAGGGCGATGCAACCCGGATCGCAATATCAAAGCCCGGCTACAGGTAGAATGATCGGATTATTTGTCGGATACCCCTTATCCCCCCGTTTTGTTTTGTAGACTGGTACCGGCGGGGAGAGAAACGTCAAACCGGGTGACAACTAATTCAGATCCAATAGCTTCGGGATACCTCCAAATGGGAAGTGAAGTACTCAACAAGAGCCAGGTTGTTCAGGAACGGACCGAGTTGCAGCCATTGCCGATGGATCAAGAAGCCATCGGGAACGGATTTTTGCACTACTTCAGCCACTTTCTGGGGCGCGACAAGTATAGCGAGTCGGACCACTATACCTTTGCCGCCTTGGCGCTCACGCTTCGTGACCGGCTCATGGAGCGCTGGCGGCGGACGCGTTACGCCTACGAAAGTTCCGACTGCAAGCGCACCTACTATCTTTCGCTGGAGTTTCTGATCGGCCGCAGTCTCGGTAATTCACTCCTGAACCTGGGTGTCGAGGAGCCGGTCCGCAAGGCCTTGCATGAACTGGGCTTGCAGTTGGAGGAGATCCTCGATGCCGAGCACGATGCCGGTCTCGGCAATGGCGGCCTGGGACGTCTGGCGGCCTGTTTCATGGATAGCTGTGCCAGTTTGCAACTGCCGGTACGCGGTTACGGACTTCGCTACGAGTACGGCATGTTCCGGCAGCAAATCGAGAATGGTTTCCAGTTGGAGGAGCCCGATCACTGGCTGCGCGATGGCAACCCCTGGGAGCTGGAGCGACCCGAGTACACCCAGCGAGTGCAGTTTGGCGGCCGTAGCGAAACCTACCAGGATGGAACCGGCCAGACGCGCTGGCGCTGGGTGGCCACCAAGGATGTGCTGGCCGTACCGTATGATGTTCCGGTGCCCGGTTATCAGAACGATACCGTCAACACGTTGCGTCTCTGGGGTGCAGCCGCCACCGATGAATTCGATCTCGGCGAGTTCAACGCCGGCAGCTACCCGGAATCGGTGGAGCAGAAGAATGCCGCCGAAAACATCACCATGGTGCTCTACCCCAATGACGCCAGTGAGTGCGGAAAGGAACTGCGGCTGAAGCAGCAGTTCTTCCTGGCATCGGCCAGCCTGAAGGATGTTCTGCGCTGGTGGGTGAAGCACAATGGCGGAGATTTCATCCGGTTTGCCGACCAGAACTGCTTTCAGCTCAACGATACCCACCCCAGTGTCTCGGTGGCGGAACTGATGCGTCTGCTGATGGATGAGCACGGGCTGGGCTGGGATCAGGCCTGGGATATTACCCGGCACACCATGGCCTACACCAATCACACCCTGCTGCCCGAAGCACTGGAACGCTGGCCGGTGAGTCTATTCGGGAGCCTTCTGCCGCGGCATCTGGAGATCGTCTACGAAATCAACGCACGTTTCCTCGAGGAGGTATCCCGACGCTGGCCGGGCGACAACGATCGCCTACGGCGAATGTCGATCATCGAGGAGGGTCATGAACCGCAAGTACGCATGGCCTATCTGGCCATCGTCGGCAGCTTTTCGGTCAATGGCGTCGCCGAGTTGCATTCGCGGCTGCTGCAGGAGGGGCTGTTTCTCGACTTTCACCAGCTGTGGCCGGAGAAGTTCAACAATAAGACCAATGGCGTCACCCAACGGCGCTGGCTGGCCTGGTGCAACCCCGGACTGTCGGGCCTGATTACCGAGCGCATTGGAGACGGCTGGATAGCGGACCTGGATCAGCTCCATCAACTGCAGTCACACGCCGATGACCCCGCCTTCCGGGAGCGCTGGCGGGATGTCAAACGGGCCAACAAGGTCCGGCTGGCCGAGTTGGTGGAGAAAGAGTGCGGTGTTCACTTCGACCCGGATGCGATGTTCGATGTGCAGGTCAAGCGCATTCACGAATACAAGCGCCAGCTTCTGAACATTTTGCACGTCATTCATCTCTATGATCGCATTAAAAGTGGTGATACCTCCGAGTGGACACCGCGCTGCGTGCTGATCGGCGGCAAGGCCGCACCCGGCTATTTCATTGCCAAGCTGACCATCAAGCTCATCAACAATGTGGCCAATGTCATCAATAGTGACCCTGAGGTGGGCAATCGGCTGAAGGTGGCGTTTGTCCCCAATTACCGGGTTTCGGCGATGGAGGTGATTTGCCCCGGCACCGACCTTTCCGAACAGATCTCCACGGCGGGCAAGGAGGCCTCGGGAACGGGGAATATGAAGTTCATGATGAATGGTGCGGTAACCATCGGTACTCTCGACGGAGCCAACATCGAGATCCGCGAGCAGGTCGGTGACGACAACTTCTTCCTGTTCGGGCTGAACGCGCAGGAGGTCCGAACGACCAGGGAGGAGTATGATCCGAACACTATTATCGCCGCTAACCGGGATTTGGCCCGGGTCATGCAGCTACTGGAGTCGGGTCACTTCAACCGCTTCGAACCGGGACTTTTCGACCCGATTGTCGACTCCATCCGCACCCCTCATGACCCCTGGCTGGTGGCCGCCGATTTCACCGGATTCGTGGCTGCACAGGAGCAGGCCGCGGCGGCCTACCGCGACCGGGAGCACTGGACCCGAATCAGCATCCTCAACACGGCGGGAAGCGGCCGCTTCTCGACCGACCGCACCATGCTGGACTACAACCGCGATATCTGGAAGTTGGAGCAGGTCAAACCCCTGAATGGGGAGTGAATGGATTCCGGAATCCCGGATTAATGGACAAAGGACGTCCCGCGGGCGCCACGATAGCGGGCATGGTCCGCCCTATGCCGTCTCCGCGTCTTCGGGGCGCGAGGGCGAGGTGGGCTGGCCGCGATCCCACAGGTGTCTGGCGTACTTCCAGTAGCCACGGACGTTGTTCAGCCGGGCATCGATGCTGTTATCGATCGGCTGCAGGCGACCGTGTACCAGGGGACCGAGATAGGGCGCGAGTACCGCGCCTCCACCGCCGGAGACGACGATCTGGTCGATGTCCCAGTCGTCGGCCCAGAGCCGATTCGCCTCATTGGCCACATCGGTGGCGAGCCGGCCGAACACCTGTTCGGTCAGCCGCTTCAGGTCATAGCTCTTGCCGCGGATACGGATCGAACCTTTACTGACTCCTTCATAGAGGCGGTAGAGCTCCACGTCGACCCCGCTGCGCTCCTGCAGCTTGGAGGCAATGGTGTCAAACGCCTGGGAGATACCGGAATCGGTGGTACGGCTGCCACGGGCCAGATAATTGGTACGGTTGGCGATGGTGTAATCGGCCGTGCGAAAGCCGATATCGATGACCCCGACCTTCTCGTTCATCAGTGTGCGCTCTGTGGCCTCGCCCTTGTCGTTGAGCATGGCATTGAACAGCGAGCCGAAGGGCTGCGGGACCACCCGTACCTTCTGCACGCTGATCACGGTCTCCCTGCGCTCACCCTCGCGATCGATGGTGGTTACCGGGTGACGTCCCTGCAATATGCGCGTCAATTCGTCGCGGTGCTCCCTGAACTGGCCGACCGGCAGCCCGGTCACCAGATTCACCGGCACGTTGCGAGGCGCCAGCTGGGAGAGGGCCGCCAGGGCCAGCGTCTTGACGAAGCGGGTGACGAACTGGTCATGGTCGAGGGTGAAATAGCGCACGCCGCTCTGACGTTCGGCCAGTTCGCCCACGAAAAGCGCGCCATCTTCGGTTTCGATATGAATGTAGTCGTCCTGGCCTCCTGAAAGGCTTTCCCGAAACGGGATGTCGGTGGCTTCCCCGAACACGGACTTGAAGATCAGGGTTCGACGGTTGTTGGTCGCCTTGGTGAAGCCAAAACCGATATCGATACCGATGACTTCCACATTGCTCTCCTGCCTGCTGGCGAAATAGGGGCTTTTTAGCATGCCGTCCAGTCCCGGTCAAAGCTCATCCGCCCGGCGTTCCCTGGATGTGACTGCATTCCCAGCAGCTATGCTTGCGGTAGACGAGTGGCCCGCCGACTGAGAGGCATGAGCGAGCAAACCGGCAAAATCATCATCAAGGGAGTGACTCGCGATGGCCGCAAGTTTCGGCCCAGCGATTGGGCGCAGCGCCTGACAACCGCTGTCGCCCGTCCGGGTCCGAAGGGTCGCGTGCGTTTTCATCCCAAGGTGGCAATGACGACAAAGGACGGGGTGAACTGTGTGGTCATCGATCGGAGCCTGGAGGAGGAGGACCCGATGCTGTTCGAGTTTCTGACCAACTTTGCCGACTTCAACAACCTCGATGTCGAGGAGACCTGAATCGGGGCGGACGGTTCTTTTGGTTGTTTTCCGATGGGGTTCGCAGGCTCACCCCATCCTGCATTCGGACTGCTCCTGGATAATGGCCGGTGTGGTGCTCGAGAACCGTAGGATGGGGTGAACTTGCGAACCCCATCATTGTTCGCGGGGTTCACTCCATCCTGCATTCTAGCCGGTTCCTGGAGAGTGGCCGGGCTGGTGCGGTTTCAGAGCCCTTCTTCGGGCCAGTTCTTGATGTAGTGTTTCAGCAGCCGGTTCTCGAAGCGGGTTTCCGTCAGCAGTGCCTGAATGATATCGCCGATGGAGATCACGCCGACCAGTTGCCCGTCCGATAGAACGGGCAGATGACGGATGCGGTTGCCGGTAGCGTTGTGTAGCAGCGTGTCCATCGCATCGTCTACGGTCATCTCTGCGGTGCACGTCACCGGATCCGACGTCATCACGTCCTTGACCTGGACATCGCGGAAGCGATCGAGATGATCATCGGCGGCGCGCATTACGTCGCGTTCACTGATGATGCCTACCAGTTTCTCGTCTTCCATCACCACCAGTGAACCGATGCGATGCTGCATCATCAGTCTCACTGCATCGGTCAGCCGCTGTTCGGGGCTGACGCCGAAATGGTTGGCAGACTCCTTTCTCCGTAACAAGTATTTGACGTCCATAGGGTTCCGCCTGCAAACATGGGTAGACCGTACGTTAAAATGTATCATACGCAGCTTCCCCGGCAAGATGAGACGACAAACATGGCACTGCGGTTTTCCCCCCGGCCCGGTCCCCGGGAGAGGCATTTGGCTCGCCAATGGGACAATCCCCTGTTTGATCGTGGAGATCGGCTGATCACCCAGGCAGAGATTGACGAAGCGGCTCGTCGCGATCGGGAAGAGCTTTCCGCCTTCATGGAGCGATTTCAGCGTCTGGTTCGGGAGGCGGCGGAGCTGAGTCCCAACGAAGAGAGCGAAACCGTGCTTGAGCTGAAGGCCCGTCTTGAACGAGCCTATACGGAAGGGGCCGGCCTTCCGGGTAATCAGCAACCGGTCATGGAGGCGTTGCTCAAGTTGACCGAGGTGGTCATGCGCGCCGTTCGCGCCGGGGCAGGGGATGATCCGGTGGCCCTCCGTGAGTTGGAGGAGGAGCAGCAGGCGAGGCAGATCCACCAACACCTGCTTGAACATGCCCTGGTGGCCGACTTGATGCGCCACGACTCGCCCATCGAACGAGAGGAGCTTGCAGCGACGCTGCTCAGCGAAGAGCCGGAGGCCGTGGAGGCTGCGCTGTGGCTGTTTGGTCCCGATGAACTGCGGCAGCTGCGGGAGGAGGGGCACCAGCGCCTGGAGCAGCTTCGCAGTGAAGGCCATGAGGCGACCGCCGCGTGGCGGAATCTGGCCCTGTTTGAACGCCCTGGCGAGGACGACGTCCGGACTCGATAATTACCGGGGGTCGAGGCCTTCACTGAGATTGCCCGGTCCGGGCGGCGGGAGGAAGTCAGAATTCGTCGCGCCGAGGGAGCGGTTTGGAAATGCCCTTGCCAACAGAGCCCAAGGAGAGAGTATGCTTAGCCAACTCCGTGAGTTTTTCGAACGTAACCTGAATCCACCCCGCGAAGCGGAAGGTTCCGATGAGCATGCGGTACACTTGGCGACCGCCGCCCTGCTGTTCGAGATGGCGCGCCAGGACGAGACGGTTCGTCCCGAAGAGCTGGACGTCGTTGCCGATGCGGTTCAGCGCAAGTTCGAGTTGCCGAAGGCCGAGACCGAAGAGCTCATGGCGCTTGCTGCCGAGGAGGTACGTGAGTCGACCGATTACTACCAGTTCACCTCGCTCATTAATGAGCGATTCAGTCCCGAGCAGAAAGTGCGAGTGGTCGAGCATCTGTGGGAGGTGGCGTGGGCGGACGGCAGGGTGGACCGCTACGAGGAACATATGGTGCGCAAGATCGCCGAACTCCTCTATGTCCCTCACAAGGATTTTATTGCCGCCAAGCTGCGTACCGCCGGGAACCAGTAGCTGACGTGAAATACCGTTGAACAGGCAAGGGATTGGGGAGGGGGGCTATTGCGTCTGTGGGGGAGCTTTCGTAGCCGTTTCCTGGTGATCGCCGTAGTGCTGGCGCTTGCGTTGTGGGCGCTCGCCATCTACACCGGGCGTGTCATCACGGAGACCGCAACCAACGGTGTCGCCCTGGCTGACGAAAGTCGTCGGATACAGAAGACACTGGACGGGCTCGTCTGGACTCTTCAGGAGATGGAAGTCAGCCTGTTCCTCTATATCCTCGAACCGACTGAACGCAGTGGCGCGCAGGTCCGCCAAAAACTCCGCAGGGTGGGCGATTCCCTCGGCCGACTCTCCAGGGAGAGTGAAAAACGGCGCTTCCCGCGCATCTACGGTGAGGTTCGGCAGATGCTCGAGGATTTCCGGCAGCTTCGCACCAGCACCGAACAGTTGATCGAGGTTGCTTCCGACGTGGAGACGCGCTTTCCGGCAATGCCTCTGGTGCGCTCCAGGCTCTATCCAGCCACTCAGCGCTTTCTTACCGCACTGGACTCGGCCATTCATTCCGAAACCGGCCTGAATTCCAGTACCCGGATGTTGCTCGAGCTCCGCCATTTGTGGGCACGTCAGCTGATGGAGAGCCGCCTTTTCATCGCCAACCGTTTCGGCGTCTACGGTGCCCCCGCCGCGAGCATGGACCGAAATCTGCAGGATCGAAGCATCTACTTCGAGCGCGTTCTGCTATTGCTGGAGGAATTGGCGCAACTGGACAAAATGGGCGAATTGCCGTTTGAGCACTCCGAAGCGGTGGAACAGATGCGCGAGGCGGCAGCGCTTTATGATGACCTGTTTGCCGAGGTGGCGCAGATCTATCGTTCGCCCGACTGGCGCCGCGATCTCCCACAGATGAGGCAACAGGTGGAGCCGGCGCTGCTGCAGATGTGGCAACGGGTGGAGGCTATGAGCACCCGGCTGGGAACGCTTCTCGAGCAGGGGATCATGACCGCCGTGGAGCGGGCACGTTTCCTCGGTTATTCCCTGTGGGGCGCTACGCTGGTGGCATATCTGTTCATGATGATCGGCTATGTGGCCTTTGAACGCTCCATCCGCAAGCCGCTGTTCAGGGTCGTCACGGCGCTCGAAAATGAGGGGCGCGGGGGCCGGACGGTACGGCTGCCAGCCGCCGGAACGGATGAGGTCCGACTGTTGAACGCCGCCTTCGAAGGCATGCGCAGTCAGCTGCGGATGCGCCAACTGCGGCTCTCCTCGGTCCTCGATCATGCCCATGATGGGGTCATCACTTTCGGTGCGGATGGCCGAGTGGAGTCCTTCAACAAATCGGCTGAGCGACTGTTCGGCTATTCTGCGGCCCAGGTCATCGGCAGGCGGGGTTCCTTCCTCGCGCCCGAGCTGGATATCGCGGCGCTTCCGGAGTCGGTGGTGATAACAGCGGGTGAGGAATCAGGACCGATCGTCACCGTGCGGCGCAGGGACGGCTCGAGCTTTCGTATGTCACTGAAAGTTCGCCGTATCGAGCTGGAGGATGGTCCGCTGTTCACGGCGTTCGTTGCCGATGTCACCGAACGTGAAGAGTTGCTCGAACGCCTTCGCCAGATGGCAACCTATGATCCGCTGACCGGGCTTTACAACCGCCGCTTTTTCATGGAGGAGCTCGGCCGGGTGATCGATCGCGCACCCCGCGGCCGGACCAATTATGCCCTTCTCTACATCGATCTGGACAATTTCAAGTACGTCAACGATACCCTGGGTCACCTGATCGGAGACCGGGTCCTGGTGGAGGTGACCGCGCTGCTTGGGGAGCGCTTGCGGCGTGGGGATGTCCTGGCCCGGTTGGGGGGCGACGAGTTCGCGGTGTTGCTGCACGAGTCCGACAGTGAACGCGCGCCCGCCGCTGCCGAAGGCTTCCGCAAGGCCCTGGTCGATTACCGTCTGCGGGAGGAGGGACACGTGATAGATGTGGGTTGCTCCATTGGCATTGCCACCCTGGACGAATCGGTGAATAGCAGGGAGCAGCTATTGGCAAATGCCGATCTGGCCTGTCACCTCGCGAAGCAACAGGGTCGCAACTGTTGCCACCTCTACGTGGTTGGTGACCGGAAAAGCCTGGATTCCATGTCGTTGCATATGGGCTGGTCGCAGCGGCTCAAAAAGGCGCTATGGGACGATACCTTCGTCATCGCCTGCCAGCCGCTGATCGAATTGCGCAGTGGACGCGAAATTGCCCGGGAGGCGCTGCTGCGGCTGCCGCGCGGGGACGGAGGAATGGTGATGCCTGCCGGTTTCCTGCCTGCTGCGGAGCGCTTCGGGTTGCTTGCCCGGATCGATAGCTGGGTCATTCAGAGAGTGATGCGAAATCTGGCCGACGGCTATTCCGGGTCGTACATGATCAATCTCTCCGCCTGGGCCGTAAACGACAGCCGGGTGCTGAAAACCCTTGTGCGCGAGCTTGATCGAACGGGCCTGGATCCGGTACACCTGCAATTCGAGATCGATGAACATGCTGCAGTGGCCAATCTGCCGGCTACCATTCAATTCCTGATGGCGCTGCGGGATATCGGCTGCACGACGGGGGTCGATAATTTCGGCGCGAGCTATGGCTCGTTCAGCCACCTCAGGGAGTTGCCGGTCGACTATGTCAAGATCGACGGTTCCTATACCGCCGACCTCTTCGGAGACCCGGTCCGGCTCGCGATGTTGCAGGCGCTCAATGAAGTGGCGCATGCCATGGGGAAGATCACAATTGCCGAACAAGTGGCGGACGCGCAAACCCACACGGTATTGCAGGATATCGGAATCGATGCCGCGCAAGGCTGGTTTTTCGGTAGACCTGAAATCTTCCGGGGGTCCGCAACCGCGGCGCAATCCGATCAGAACTGTGCCTCCTGAGTGACCTGCGAAAAAATGGCAACCGGGCGGTTGCCTGCCAAACCGAAGGGGCTACAATGCCTCGGATTGGATGGGCCGTCGCATAGGGCACTTCTATTAATCCAACAGAATCCGCGTTGGATTAATAGAAGTGCCCTATAGACGGCTACGGCGGTGGATATTCGCAATCATTGAAGGGGATGCGACGGATGGCTGAAGATGCGACCGAGAAGAGAGTGGCAACAAAGCAGGGCACGGAAAAGAAGGCTTCCGCCAAAGGCGCGGTGAAAAAGAGCGCCAGCCGCAAGCCCGCTGCAAAGAAGGCAGCTCCCAAGAAAGCCGGCACCAGGAAGAGCACCCCCAAAAAGCCCGCCCCCGGCAGGGTGGCGTCGAAGAAAAGTGTGACGGCGAAGAAAAGTGTAGCGAAGAAAGCCAAACCGGCAGGCGGCCCGAAAACGGCGGCTCCGCGCAGCGTCAGTGCGGCACAGCGTGCCGCCATGATCGCCGAGGCTGCCTTTTACCGTGCGGAAAAGCGCGGCTTCGCCGGGGGGGATCCGCACGCCGACTGGGTTTCCGCCGAAGCCGAGATCGATGCCGCACTGGAGCGGGACAATATCCCGGTTCGCGGGTAGCTAGTGTACTGTTGCATGCTTGGCGGTGCTTTCAGCGAGCCGCTGGCCGGCCAGCGGCTCGCCCGGAGGGAGCCCCCCAAAAACGCCATGACGGCGTTGCGGACTCCGTCCCTGGAGTCCGCCCTTCGGGCCAGCCTTCGGCTGTCCGAATCCGCTCCCGGCGGATTCGTGCAGCGCTTGACAAGGGAAATACCATTGCCTGCGCGCTGCGCCTTGTCCTGACGTTTTTGGGGGGCTCTGAAAGTATCGCCAAGCATGCAACAGTACACAAGTTCAAAATTGAGTTTGTGATTAGGAGAAAGGGTTGCCAATGGCAATGAACGTGATGGTGGTAGACGCGGGGTATCTCGCCGGTGAGGCGGATTTCCCGGCGCTTGAGGCGGATCGGTTTGGCTGGTCACAGTATGGCGAGACACCAGTGGCGGAGGTTCCGGAGCGCTGCTGGCGGAGTCATATTGTGGTGACAGCTGCAACGCCGCTCGATGCCGCGACGCTGGATGCCCTGCCCAAGTTGAAGATGGTGGCGGTAGCCGGTGGAGAGTGCGCCCATATCGATATCGAGGCGGCACAGAGTCGGGGAGTGGCCGTCTGCCACGTTCCCGAGACTCATCCGCATAAGCCCGCCGATGCCGAGCGGATCTGTCACGAGACGGTAGCGAATATCAATGCGTTTCTGCGTGGCGAGGAGCGTAATCGGGTCTGTTAGGATTTTGATACTGCAAATCTGGATGACGGCTGAAGGCCGACCTGCAGCACAGCCGCTGACCTGCAGGTCGGGCCTCAGCCCGTCACGATCCCCCGTCCCTTGTAGGTCGGGCTTTAGCCCGTCAGTTCTTGTAGGTCGGGCTTCAGCCCGGACATCGTCAGGTCCGCCGATCAGGCCTCCCTCTGACGCTCCTGGTCGTTCCTACGCTCCTTGCCCTCATTGACCCGCAGCTTGCGTCCCAGGAACTCCTGACCATCCAGGGCCGAAATGGCCTTGCGGGCACCTTTTTCGTCCATTTCCACGAAACCGAAGCCGCGCGGCCGGCGGGTAGCGCGATCGGTCATTATGCGTACCGAGTGGACATCGCCGTACTGGGCAAACAGCTCCCGCAGATCCTCGTTTCGGGCCTTGAAATTGAGATTGCCTACGAACACCGAATGGGACTCGTCCGGCCTTTTTGCGGTAGCCGGCGTTTCGCCGATGCCCGCCAACCAGGCGCCGAGGAAGGCACCGGCAAAGCTGCCAATGGCCATTGCGAGGGTCGCATCGAACCCATCCGGCAGGAGCGCCAATGGAATGAAGAAGCCCAGACTGCCCAGAAGAATGGCCAGAAGCGCGGCCTTGATCAGGAATCGTACAGGAGGCGAAGTGAATTGCATGGAGTCTCCCCAATTAAAAGAGTGTGAATGAAAGTCAATGGAGGGGCTGGAAGTGCCACACGTCACCTCCAGCCACGGCCCCGTCCGCGTGATTGTGGTTTTGTCCCCGGACGGAGTTGATAAAGACCGGAGCATTGTATCGTGGTCCCGGTGCGGGCGAAATGCTCGCCCGACTGGTGACGGGATTCCGTTGTTCGGGCAGGAGCCCATGCCGGTCAAATCACCGCGAGGGCCGGCCTTCTGCCGGTGAGGTGCTTTTTGTTTGCAGGAGGGTCGCCCCGGCGCGTTGCAAGGAATGGTTTTTCCCCAATCTTCGCCCGCGAAGGAGGCGGGGTTACTTGGGCAGCAGGCCCGGATTGGGTATGCTGACGGCAAATCCAGGTAAGGGAGTAAGGCATTGCAGCTGCAAGTTATTATCGAAGATCGAGCCAGGTCGGTGACCGTTCCGGAATATGTGGCCAACGAGGGCGAGGAGTTTTTTGCCAAGATGGACGCCGATATGGATGGCGGCTGGCAGATGAGCCGCACCTGGGTGGAAAAACCCAATCAGGTACAGCGATGCCAGATAGCCGCCGATCGGCTGGTGGCGGCCCTTGAGGTCGGAGACGAACCGATGAAGATGCTCATGGCCGGCTATATCGTGAGCCGGCTGCCGGGGGTTACCGCGGTGCGTGTGGATAACGAGGGCGACATGATGGGGACGGAGTTTGTCGGGGCCCAATCCGTTCAGTGAGTGAGGAAGGACGCATGAGCCGAAGCCTGGTATCGGTGGTCGAGTTGGGGGGCTATGCCGATTTCGGGCCCCTCTATCGGCGGCTCGGATTCGACCCGGAGACGGTGAATTCCGGCCGCCGGGCGTTAAGCACCGTCAAGCAACTCCAGCCAGCGGCTGTGGTGGCGGAATTCAACTATCAGTTTGATTTCCGGGACCGCACCAGCGCCCTGGAGTCGCTGCTGGCCCTTACGCAGGGGATGCCCGACACACGGGTGGTGGTTATCTATGAACCCCGTGAAGAACCGGAGCTGGAGCGCCTGCGCCAGCGATTTCCCTCCTTTACCGCGATCCCCCGACCGGTCCGGGAGGACGACCTGGAGCGGGTGCTTCGAAACTGAATGGCGGTAGAGCATCGCCGCGGGGGCGCGCCTCCTACCAGGTCTGTGCCTCCGCTCCCCGTAGGAGGGCCGCCCCCGGCGCGATGCCCTTCGTAACGAAAAATCGCCGCGGGGGCGCGCCTCCTACCAGGTCTGTGTCTCCGCTGTACCGGTAGGAGGGCCGCTCTTGGCGCGATGCCCTTCGTGACGAAAATCGCCGCGGGGGCGCGCCTCCTACCAGGTCTGTGTCTCCGCTGTACGGGTAGGAGGGCCGCCCTCGGCGCGATGCCCTTCGTGACGGAAATCGCCGCGGGGGCGCGCCTCCTACCAGGGCTGTGCCTCCGCTGTACGGGTAGGAGGGCCGCCCTCGGCGCGATGCCGTTCGTGACGAAAATCGCTGCGGGGGCGCGCCTCCTACCGGGTCTGTGCCTCCGCTGTACCTGGTAGGAGGGCCGCCCTCGGCGCGATGCCCTTCGTGATGGAAATCGCCGCGGGGGCGCGCCTCCTACCGGGTCTGTGCCTCCGCTGTTGGTAGGCGGGCCGCCCCCGGCGCGATATGTCCGTGAAACACTCCCGGTCAGCCGCCCTTGAGCTGCTGGAGCATCTCCGGGGCCATCTCCAGTCCGGTTTCGCTACCGGGGTTGAGGGTGATTCCCACACCGCTGCCTATGCGCTCGGTAATCCAGGTGAATTCCGTCAGCAGGCCGCCCTTGTATTTGGGAAAGTCCTCCAGAAACGGCTTGGCGCGCTCGGGGCTGGTGAACAGCGCCACCACCTGCATGCCCGACTCATCCTCCAGCACCAGCGGCTGGGCCTTGTCGGAACTCTGCAGCCCGGCGATCTCATACTTATCCTCCACCGGCATGAATACCTGTGCATTCATCAGTTCCCGGAGGAAATCCTCACCGGGAATGCGGCCCTCTTGGGCGGCCAGCAGCTTCTCTTCCAGGTCGTTCTTTGGTTCGAACTTTTCAGACATAAGTCAACTTTCCACAATGATGAGAGGTACGGTCATTTCCGCCTCCGATATCCCGCCGTGGACACCAATCTGCGAAAACGGCGTTTCGGTCAGGAGACGGTCGTGAATGACCCAATTGTCTCGCATTAACAGCGTGTAATCACCCACCCGATGATCCAGGCGGGGATCCGCCGGGCCCTGGCCGAACCAGCCCGCTTCGATCAGTTCACGGCTGTGCCGCATCTCGATGGCATGGCCCAGTTCACCCTGGATATAGGCCTCGAATTCGGCGGCACGGCCGGAGCGGACATAGCAGAATGCTGCCCTGGGTTCTCCGCATAGCGGCAGCGCCAGGGTCTTCTCCAGTTGCGGGTGCTCCTCCACACGGATGATTCGCTCGGGCACGGTGTCGATGAGCCCGTGATCCGCCGTAACCAGGACAATGGCGCCCGTACCGGCGATGGCTTCCAGGAAATTTCCGAAGAAGCGGTCAAAATGAAAGAAGTGCTCGTTGACCTGTTCACTATGGAAGCCGTGCTGGTGAGCGAGGGCGTCCACTTCCGTCCAGTAGGCGTAGATATAGCCGGGACCCGAGTGGACCAGTCCGGACAATTGCTCGAAAAAGTCCGAAAGGCCCTGGTGACCGTGGCGTTCCGAGGTGTTGCCGGTGAAGCGGGTGTAGGCGGAATCGACAATGGAGGAGGGGGTCAGTACCCGGCTCGGAACGACCAGCCGTTCCGCAAAGGGACGTGCCCCCACCAACTGCTGCGGCTCTATCCCCAGCCGGGCAAAGTCGGTGCCGCCGCCCCGGGGCGCAAACGGAAGTACCGCACTGACGCTGCCGAGTTCACGAAACCACGTAAACCAGCCCGTGATGGCATGCTGCTGCGGAGCCACTGCGGTGGCAAAGCTGGTAACCGCGGCGGCGGTGGTGCTGGGGAACACCGAGGTCAGTTGGCCCGCCAGGTGCCATGCCAGATGGCTGTCCGGGTGATGCTGGAGTAGTTCGTTGCCCAGTCCGTCGGCGACCAGCAGCACCACCGGGCGGCCCTCCAGCCGCGCTGTGGGCAACTGCGGGAGCGGCGCGTAACCGGTGTCTCCGGCACCGCCGGCCCGGGCCACCGATGCCGCCAGATTGACAATGCTGTTGTCGTAGTCAGGCAGGTGCATAGCCGGTTAGTCTAGTGTACTGCTGCATGCTTGTCGGTGCTTTCAGCGAGTCGCTGGCCGGCCAGACGCAAGGCGCGTTTCGCAGGGAATGGCGCGCCCTTTGCAAGAAACGCAACGCCGCAGATGGCCGGCCAGCGGCTCGCCCGAAGGGAGCCCCCCAAAAACGCCATGACGGCGTTACAGCGCTTGACAAGGGAATAACCATTGCCTGCGCGTTGCGCCTTGTCCTGACGTTTTTGGGGGGCTCTGAAAGTATCGCCAAGCATGCAACAGTACACTCGCCCAAGCCTCCTGGCGAGTGACGGTGACCGGCTCCGGGACCCGAAACGGACCACCTGCTGTCGGCGACTTTTCACTTGCTACGCCGCAAACGTGTATAATGGTTGGTTTCCCTGCGCCGGTAATAGTTTTGTGATCGAGAACCTCCGTAACATCGCCATCATCGCCCACGTTGACCACGGCAAGACAACCCTGGTCGACCAGCTCCTCAAGCAGTCCGACACCCTGGACGAGCGTACCCAGCTCGAAGAGCGTGCCATGGACTCCAACGACCTGGAGCGTGAGCGCGGCATCACCATCCTGGCGAAAAATACCGCCATCAAGTGGGGCGAGTACCGCATCAATATCGTCGACACTCCCGGACACGCCGACTTCGGTGGCGAGGTGGAGCGGGTGCTTTCGATGGTGGACTCGGTGCTGCTGCTGGTGGATGCGGTAGAGGGGCCCATGCCCCAGACCCGTTTTGTCACCGAAAAAGCACTGGCCCGGGGGCTCAAGCCCATCGTGGTGGTGAATAAGATCGACAAGCCCGGTAGTCGTCCGGATTGGGTCGTCGATCAGACTTTCGAATTGTTTGACCGTCTCGGCGCCACTGACGAGCAGCTCGATTTCCCGGTGGTCTACGCCTCGGCGATCAACGGCTTCGCCAATCTCGATACCGAGAGCAGTAGCGGTGACATGACCCCCCTGTTCCAGACCGTGGTCGACTTTGTGCATGCACCCGATGTGGAGCCGGAAGACCCCTTTCAGCTTCAGGTTTCGCAGCTCGACTTCAACAGCTATGTGGGTGTTATCGGCATCGGTCGCATAAGCCGCGGCCGCGTGAAGAGCAACTCACCGGTGACCATTGTCGACCGCGAAGGCAAGCGCCGCAACGGCCGCATCCTGCAGATCTTCGGCTTCCTGGGTTTGCAGCGCGTGGAGGCACCCGAGGCCCAGGCGGGAGACATCATCGCCTTTACCGGTATCGACGATCTGGGCATCTCCGACACACTTTGTGACCCGAATGCGGTAGAGGCCCTGGCGCCGCTTAGTGTGGATGAACCCACTGTGAGCATGACCTTCCAGGTCAATACCTCCCCCTTCGCGGGCAAGGACGGTAAGTTCGTCACCTCGCGGCAGATTCGTGAACGCCTGCAGCGCGAGCTGGTGCACAACGTTGCCTTGCGGGTCGAGGATACCGGCGATCCCGACCGGTTCCGTGTCTCCGGCCGTGGAGAATTGCACCTGTCGGTTTTGATCGAGAACATGCGTCGCGAGGGCTATGAGCTGGGTGTCTCCCGTCCCGAGGTCATCCTTCGTGAAGTGGACGGTAAGACGCACGAGCCGTTCGAGCAGCTCACCGTCGATGTGCCCGAGCAACACCAGGGCGGCGTCATGGAGAAACTCGGTACCCGCGGTGGCGAGCTCAAGGACATGATCCCGGATGGCAAGGGGCGGGTGCGGCTCGACTACATCATTCCGGCGCGCGGCCTCATCGGCTTTCGCACCGAATTTATGACCGCCACCCAGGGTGCGGGACTGCTGTACTCCGTCTTCGACCACTACGGACCACAGAAAAAGGGTGAATTCGGCGCGCGCATCAATGGCGTGATGATGGCCAACGGCACCGGCAAGGCGCTCGGCTACGCCCTGTTCAACCTCCAGGAGCGCGGCCGCATGTTGATCGGCCACGGCGAGGAGGTCTACGAAGGCATGATCATCGGTATCCATTCGCGGGACAACGATCTGGTCGTCAATCCGTTGAAGGCCAAGCAGTTGACCAATGTCCGCGCCGCCGGCACCGACGAGAATATCCAGCTCACCCCGCCCATCCGCATGACGCTGGAGCAGGCCCTTGAGTTCATCGATGACGATGAACTGGTGGAAGTGACTCCCAATCACATCCGCCTGCGCAAGAAGTTCCTCAAGGAAAACGAGCGCAAACGCGCCGGGCGCAAGTAGCTCTCCGCGCATAAGGCGTATCTATTATCACGGCTTCCGCCGCTCCTACAGATGCCGGGGGTTGCCCCAGCCAAGCCGGGGCATTCCCCCTGTAGGAGCGGCGGAAGCCGCGATAATTCGCGTTTCGATTGGAGCGGTGCGCCCCCCCCCAGGGGGTGAACGGGTGGCGAGCGTCGTCGCCGGCAACTATGATGGCTGTCCAACCCGAACCGGAAAAGCCGCCATGCACACCCTGTATCCGGCAATTCGGCCCTACGTATCCCACAGCCTCAAGGTGGAACCGCCCCACGTGCTGCATGTGGACGAGTGCGGCAACCCCGCGGGGATTCCGGTGGTCGTCCTCCACGGCGGGCCCGGTATGGGCTGCGATGACTACCAATGTCGCTTTTTCGACCCGGATCGCTATCACATCATCCTGTTCGACCAGCGGGGGGCGGGGCGCTCGAAACCTCACGCCGCTCTGGAGAACAACAATACCCAGGCGCTGGTGAACGACATCGAGGCGGTTCGCGAACATCTCGGTATCGAGCAGTGGCTGGTTTTCGGCGGCTCCTGGGGTTCCACCCTGGGACTGGTCTATGCTGAAACCCATCCACAGCGGGTGCTGGGCATGGTGCTGCGCGGCATCTTTCTCTGTCGGCCGCAGGAGATTCACTGGTTCTACCAGGAGGGTGCGAGCCGGATCTTCCCCGATGAGTGGGAGCACTATCTGGCACCCATTCCTGAAGCGGAGCGGGACGATTTGCTCGCGGCCTATCACCGCCGGGTCACTGGCGAAAACGAAGTTCAGCGCATGGCCGCGGCCAAGGCCTGGTCCCTCTGGGAAGGGTGCACCTCCACCCTGCGTCGTTCCGAGGTGGCGGAGCAGCATTTTGCCGACCCGTACAGGGCGCTGGCGCTGGCACGCATCTCCAGTCACTACTTCATCCACGACACCTTCCTTGAAGAGAACCAGATCCTGCGGGATGCGCATCGGCTGGAAGGTATCCCGGGGGTGATCGTCCATGGCCGCTACGACATCAATTGCGTCCTCGACAACGCCTGGGAACTTCACAAGGCGTGGCCCGAGGCGGAGCTTCACATCATTCCGGATGCCGGCCACTCGGCGCTTGAACCGGGCACCCTCGATGCGCTGGTGCGCGCAACCGATGGTTTTGCCGAGCGCCTGGGATGATCGGATTGCTGCAGCGGGTCTCCGAAGCGACGGTGCGGGTGGAGGGTGAAGTGGTCGGTACCATCGGGCAGGGCTTGATGGTGTTGATCGGGGTGGAGCGCGGCGATGACGCAGCGATTGCCGACAGGCTGCTGCGACGTCTGCTGGGCTACCGGGTCTTTCCTGATGAAGAGGACAGGATGAACCGATCAGTGACCGATATCGCGGGCGGGCTGCTACTGGTTCCCCAGTTCACGCTGGCCGCCGACACTCGCAAGGGTATGCGGCCGAGCTTCACGCCCGCTGCGGATCCCGCCGATGGGGAGCGCCTTTTCGATTATCTCCTGGAACAGGCCCGGTCCCGGTATTCCAGGGTACAGAGTGGCCGCTTCGGTGCCGACATGAAGGTATCCCTAACTAACGACGGTCCGGTCACTTTCTGGCTCCAGGTCCCGCGTTAACCGCTCGTCGCCGGTGACACCGGGCATGACGAACTCATGAAGGTATGGCTCGCAGGCGATGATGATGCGTGAACGGATTCGGGTACGCGGCCAGGTACAAGGGGTGGGGTTTCGTCCCTTTGTCTATCGCCTGGCCGGTGAGGCCGGGCTGAACGGGTGGGTGCGCAACGATAGCCATGGCGTGCTTCTGGAGGTGCAGGGCGATCCCGCTGTCATCGGCAAACTTGCCGAACGGCTCTTCAGCGAGGCCCCGCCGCTGGCGCGGATCGATCACCTGGAGCGCTGCCCGGTGCCTTTGCAGGGGGAGCAGGGCGGGTTCACGATCCACGAGAGCGAGAGGGGAGCGGCTGATACCGCCGTAACGCCGGACGCCGCCACCTGTCCGGCGTGTCTCGCCGAACTGTTTGATCCCGCCGATCGGCGCTACCAGTATCCCTTCACCAACTGCACCCATTGCGGGCCGCGCTACACCATCACGCGGGCGATCCCCTACGACCGGTCCAACACGACCATGGCCGCCTTTCCCCTTTGCGAGACGTGCGGCCGGGAGTACCGCGACCCGCTGGACCGTCGCTTCCATGCACAGCCCAACGCCTGCCCGGTCTGTGGCCCTTCGCTGGAGTTGTACGATGCCGCCGGATGTCGGCAGAACGGCGACCCCATCGCCGCGACACTGGCCCGGCTGAAGCGCGGTGATGTGGTGGCTATCAAGGGACTGGGCGGCTTTCACCTCGCCTGCAATGCCCGTGATCGCGAAGCGGTTGCCCGTCTGCGCTGCCGCAAGGGGCGGGAGGCCAAGCCGCTGGCGGTGATGGCGGCCAATGCCGAATCACTGGCGGGGTGTGTCGAATGGACCGAGGCGGAAAAGGCGCTGTTGACTGGTAGCGAACGGCCCATCGTGCTGCTGCGCAAGCGTTCGAACACGGACAGTGAACTGGCCGGCTGTGCACCGGGCGTCGGCTGGTTGGGGGCTATGCTGCCCTGTACGCCGATACATTATCTATTGTTCCATGAGGCGGCAGGTCGGCCGGTGGATGGTGCATGGTTGCAAGCTCCATGGGAATTGCTGCTGGTGATGACCAGCGCCAATCCAGGCGGTGAGCCGCTGGTCATCGACAACGATGAGGCGTTGCGGCGCCTGTCCGGGATCGCCGATGCCTGGTTGATGCACGACCGACCCATCGCGGTTCGTTGCGACGATAGCGTGATGCGTGTGGATGCCGGTGGACCGGCCTTTATCCGTCGTGCCCGCGGCTTCACTCCGCAGGCCATCTCGCTGCCGCACACCGGTCCTTCGACCCTGGCGGTGGGCGGCTACTTCAAGAATACCGTCTGTCTCACGCGCGGCAGTGAGGCGTTCGTCTCGCAGCACATTGGCCAGCTGGACAGCCCCGCGAACCGGGATTTTCTGGCGGAGGTGGTGGATCACCTGTGCGATGTACTGCGTATCCGCCCGGAGCAGGTGGTGCACGATCGCCACGACGACCTGCCGGGAAGCCAGTGGGCAGCGGATTATATTAACCGAACGGGGGTGAAGCGGGTAGAAGTGCAGCATCACCACGCCCACATCGCCGCGGTGGCCGCGGAGCACGGCGTCGCCGACCGGCCGCTCCTCGGGCTGGCGCTGGACGGGGTGGGAGCCGGCGACGACGGCACCGCCTGGGGCGGTGAACTGCTGCGGGTGGAGGCGGGCGGCTACCGTCGTTTCGGTCACCTTTCGACGCTGCCCCTGCCGGGCGGCGACCGCGCCGCGCGCGAACCCTGGCGCATGGGCGCCGCGGTTTTGCACCGGCTTGGTCGTGGTGAGGCGATTCCGGCGCGTTTCGAGGCCTCCGCTGCGGGCCCGATCGCGGAAATGTTGCAGCGGGACGTCAACTGCCCCGAGACCTCCAGCATGGGGCGCTGGTTCGATGCCGCGGCCGGTCTGCTCGGCGTCTGCCCGGTGATGAACTATGAGGGCGAGGCGCCTATGCTGCTGGAGGGGTTGGCCGAGCGGCACGGCGCCGTGGCGCCGCTATCGGATGGCTTTCGGCTCGAAAGCGGGACCCTCGACCTTTTGCCACTGTTGGCGGAACTGGCCGACATCGGCGATGCCGGCTTCGGGGCGGCCCTGTTCCATGCCACGCTCGCCGAAGGACTCGCGGCCTGGGCCGCAGCGGCGGCTGATGCGGAAGGGATCGCCGAGATTGTGTTCGGGGGCGGGTGCTTCCTCAATCGCACACTGTCGACTGGCCTCAGGGAGCGCTTGTCCGACACGGGTCTGCGGGTACTGGAGGCGCGCCGTCTGCCCCCCAACGACGGTGGCCTTTCGCTGGGACAGGCCTGGGTTGCCATCCAGCAGGCAACGGTAAAGGAGCGCAGCGATGCAGGCGATAGGAGAACCTGATGGGTTTCGCGGAGCTCTACCCATCCTACGCTCTCTTTAAGGGCTTTTTAGCCACAGAGCACACACGACTGCGTGGATGCAGGAGGTAGAGCAACGCATGGAGCAGTTGCCGAGAGAGTGCAGAGGATTGAATTTTATTGAAAAAGAGCCGAAAGCCGGGGTTCATGCGCTTTCCAGCGATGTACCGGATAGGGCCGATTACAAGTTGTTTTCTCTGTGTCTTCTGTGCCCTCCGTGGTAGATCTTTTCGGGTTCGCGTAAAACCAGCAACCAAAGGTAAAAAACTTTAATGTGTCTCGCGGTACCGGCAAAAATCGAACGTTTTCTCGATGACGATCAGGCGCTGGTGAGTATGGGCGGCGTCGAGAAGGTGATCTCCCTCGCCCTGGTCGAGGGGGTGGAGCTGGGCGACTACGTGATCGTGCACGTCGGTTACGCTATCAACCGCATCGACCCCGAGGAGGCCGAAAAGACCCTGGCGCTGTTCGCCCAGTTGGGTGCGGACCCGGAGGCGTCATGAAGTACGTGGACGAGTTCCGTGACGGGAAGCTGGCCCGGCGTGTCGCCGAGGCCATCGGCCGGGCGGTCGAACCGGGGCGCACCTATCACTACATGGAGTTCTGCGGCGGCCACACCCACGCGATCTTCCGCTACGGACTGCCGGACCTTCTACCGGCGAACGTGCGCATGGTGCACGGGCCGGGCTGTCCGGTCTGCGTGCTGCCGGTGGGCCGCATCGATGACGCCATCGAACTGGCCCGGCGGTCCGGCGTGATCCTCTGCAGCTACGGCGACTGCCTGCGCGTGCCCGGCTCCGATCGCACCAGTCTGCTCAAGGCCCGGTCGCAGGGCGCCGATGTGCGCATGGTCTACTCGGCCGCCGATGCGCTGCGCATTGCCGGGGAGAATCCCGACAGGGAGGTAGTCTTTTTTGCCATCGGCTTCGAGACCACCACCCCGCCGACGGCCGTGATCATCCGCCAGGCCGAGGCGCTGGGACTGGAGAACTTCAGCGTCTTCTGCAACCACGTCCTTACCCCCGCGGCGATCAGCAATATCCTGGAGTCGCCGCAGGTGCGGGAACTGGGCACCGTGCCGCTCGACGGCTTCGTCGGTCCGGCCCACGTCAGTACCATCATTGGCAGCCGACCCTACGAGTATTTCGCCGAGGAGTACCGCAAGCCGGTGGTGATCGCCGGTTTCGAACCGCTGGACGTGTTGCAGGCGATCCTCATGCTCGTGCAGCAGAGCAACGAGGGGCGCGTCGAGGTGGAGAATGAATTCGCCCGTGCCGTCAGCCGCGAAGGCAATCTCAAGGCGCAGACGGTGGTGGCGGAGGTCTTCGAACTGCGCCGTGAGTTCGAATGGCGCGGCCTCGGCGTGGTTCCCTATAGCGGGCTGCGCATCAAGGGTCGCTACGCCGCGTTCGACGCCGAGCGGCGCTTTGCGATCGCCTTTCGCTCCGGAAAGGAGCATCCCGCCTGCGAGTGCGGCGCCATCCTGCGCGGCATGAAACGGCCCCGGGACTGCAAGCTGTTCGCCAAGGCCTGCACGCCCGACAACCCCCTGGGCTCCTGCATGGTCTCCTCCGAGGGCGCCTGCGCCGCCCACTACACCTACGGCCGCTACCGGGAGACGGAGTGATGCGGTGCAAGCCCAACAAAGATTAACCGCAAAGAGCGCAAAGAGCGCAATGAACCGATGGCACACCACAGAGGACACACGACTGTATGGATGCAGGAGGTAAAGCAATGCATGGAGCAGTTGCCGAGAGAACAGAGAGTACTTGAATCAGCAATTTATTCCTGATTATTCGGTAGCGCCGTCAGAAAGCATGTCTTTTCCTCTGTGTACTCTGTGCCCTCTGTGGTTAAACAAGCGCAGTCCCCCCAGGTCTGAGGAGATAGAGTGAGCAAGAAACCCTACATCCGTCCACTGGACTTCAAGCACGGGTGCATCGACCTGACCCACGGCAGCGGCGGCCGCGCCATGGCGCAACTGATTGACGAGCTGTTTCTGAAGGCGTTCGATAATCCGCTGCTGCGCCAACTCAACGACCAGGCGGCCTTCGACGTGCCGGCCGGGCGCATGGTGATGGCGACCGATTCCCATGTGGTCACTCCGCTGTTCTTCCCGGGAGGCGACATCGGCTCCCTGGCGGTGCACGGCACGGTGAACGACGTGGCCATGTCCGGGGCGCGGCCGCTCTATCTCGCGGCCGGCTTCATCCTCGAGGAGGGTTTTCCGCTCGGCGACCTGAAACGCATCGTCGAGTCCATGGCGGCCGCCGCCGAAGAAGCCGGCGTGGCAATCGTTACCGGCGACACCAAGGTGGTGGAGCAGGGCAAGGGGGATGGGGTGTTCATCAACACCACCGGCTTCGGCGTGGTGCCGCCGGGGATCGACATCTCCGGCAACCGGGCGCGCCCGGGCGATCGAATTTTGGTGAACGGCACCCTCGGCGACCACGGGGTTGCCATTATGTCGCAGCGCGAGAACCTGAGTTTCGGCACCGGCATCGAGTCCGACTCGGTCGCGCTCCACGGGCTGGTTGCGGCCATGGTGGAGACGGTGCCGAACCTGCACTGCCTGCGCGACCCGACCCGCGGCGGGCTGGCGGCGACCCTGAATGAACTGGCCCAGCAGTCGGCCGTCGGCATGCGCATCGAGGAATCGAGCCTTCCCCTGCGCGAGGGCGTGCGGGGCGCCTGCGAATTCCTGGGGCTCGACCCGCTCTACGTGGCCAATGAAGGAAAGCTGGTGGCCATCTGCGCGGCGGAGGATGCCGAGCCGCTGCTGGAGGCGATGCGGGAGCACCCCCTCGGCAGGGAGGCGGCGATTATCGGCGAGGTGCAGGAAGACCCCAACCACTTCGTGCAGATGCAGACGGCCTTCGGCGGCATGCGAATGGTCGACTGGATCAGCGGCGAACAGCTGCCGCGAATCTGCTAAGCCTTAAATGATTCACCACAGAGACGCACAGAGGGTTGAATTTTTGGGGGTTGTATTCATCCGTGTCCTTGTCTGTCGATGCGATCGCTCATTTTCAATGAAATTTGGTCCTCTGTGCTCTCTGTGGTGAAAAACCCGGGTTAGGCATGCGAATCCTCTTTCTGACGCACAGCTTCAACAGCCTCTCGCAGCGGCTCTATGTCGAGCTGTCGCGGGACGGCCATGACATCTCCATCGAGTTCGACATCAATGACGCGGTGACCCGGGAGGCGGTGGCGCTCTGGCGGCCCGACCTGATCATCGCGCCGTTTTTGAAGCGCGCCATTCCGGAAGATGTCTGGCGCGCCCACACCTGCTTTATTGTTCATCCCGGCCCGCGCGGCGACCGAGGGCCAGCCGCCCTGGATTGGGCCGTGCTCAACGGTGAGAGCACCTGGGGCGTGACCGTCCTGCAGGCCGAGGCGGAGATGGACGCCGGCCCGGTGTGGGCGAGCGTGGAGTTCCCCATGCGCGAGGCGCGCAAGAGCAGCCTCTACCGTAACGAGGTGACCGACGCCGCGGTGAGCGCGGTCCGGCGGGCGCTGGGGCGTTTCGCCGCCGGTGACTTCACCCCCGAGCCGCCGTCCGGCGGCGGGCGCTGGAGACCCGCCTGTCGACAGGCCGATCGGGGCATCGACTGGCTGTGTGACGACACCGCCACTGTGTTGCGCAAGATCCGCTCCGCCGATGGCCAGCCCGGTATCCGGGACCGTATCGGCGGAGTGCCCTGTTATCTTTATGACGCTCGGCGGGAGCCCGCACTGAGCGGCCCGCCGGGAGAGCTGCTGGCGTGCCGCCACGGGGCGATCTGCCGAGCCACCATCGACGGCGCCGTCTGGATCGGTCACCTGCGCCCGGCCGGAGAGGGGCCCGACTTCAAGCAGCCCGCGGCATCGGTACTCGACGAGACGGCCCGGACGCTGCCGGACCCTGGCGGCGACGCCGCCGGCGCAGAAGCCATCCGCTACGAGGAGGCGAACGGAATCGGCTATCTACACTTCGATTTCTACAACGGCGCCATGGGTGTCGCCGAGTGCGAGCGGCTGTTAGACGCCTACCGTTCGGCCTGCGAACGGGATACGCGGCTCCTGGTGCTGATGGGTGGTCCGGATTTCTGGTCTAACGGCCTCGACCTGAACCAGATCGAGGCGGCGGAGAGTCCGGCGGATGAGTCCTGGCGCAACATCGAGGCAATCAACGAACTGGCCTGGGCCATCATCACCACCGAAGACCGCCTCACCGTGTCGGCGCTGCAGGGCAATGCCGCTGCCGGCGGCGTGTTCCTTGCCCTGGCGGCGGACCAGGTTCTGGCCCGTAGCGGCGTGGTGCTGAATCCCCACTACAAATCGATGGGCAACCTCTTCGGTTCGGAGTACTGGACCTATCTGTTGCCGCGGCGGGTTGGTGAGGCACGTGCCGCCGAGTTGACTCAAAACCGCCTACCGATCGGGGCCCCCGAGGCCCTTTCGCTCGGCCTGATCGACGCGCATTTTGGTGAGGATGGTGTCGACTTCTCCGCGCAGGTACAAACCCGGTCCGAAGCCCTGGCGGCCTCGCCGGCGTATGGAGAGATGCTTGAGGGCAAGCGCCGGCGCCGGGCAGCGGACGAAGCGCAAAAGCCGCTGGCTGCCTACCGCGCCGAGGAGTTGAAACGCATGCAGCTCAACTTTTACGGGTTCGATCCCAGCTATCATGTCGCCCGTTACCACTTCGTCTTCAAGGTGCCGCACTCGCGTACGCCGTTCTTTCTCGCCCGGCACCGCATTGGCGGGATGGGAGTACCGGAGTGAACATGTCGGTGGGGGTACGCCTTGTGGATTTCGCCGGGGTGAGCTGATAGTTTGTTCCGGTTCTGAAGGCCGATCGGTCATGGATACGGGAGAGGGGAATGCGTTACGAGGTCTCCGGCGAGGATATCGTTAAGGCCAAACACCCGCATGAGGTGTTTCTTATCAACCTGATTTTCAATCACGTTCTTCTGTTTGTGGCCTTCCTGAGTGCCAGCTCACTTCAGGGATTTCTGTTTGTGGTGCCGATCGTTTCGGCCGCAATCCTCGTCTATTTGCTGTGGCGGGCACGCAAATCGCAATTGACAGACCCCTGGTATGTCAAATGCCACTGGCAACTCGCTGCCCGGCGCAGCCGGTTTTTTATCCTCATGCTGGGGTTAATGGCGCTGGTCATTCTCGGCGTCTGGCTCGCATCGGGTGGCAACCCCGGTCCGCAGCACTACGCCCTCGGAGGGGTCGGCATCTTTCCCACCATGGTGACGGTCCTGGCTCTCATCATCATGGAGTCCGAAGCGATGGCACAGGCCGGCTCCGGCGTGGTCCCCAAGTGGCTGGAAGAGCGCTATCCCAATCCCGAAGCCAGGGTTCTGGAGGAGTAGCCGCCATAATGGAACGCCACATGTTCGTTTCCGTTCTGCTCGGCACGCTAGTGCTCATCGGAATCGGAATCTTTGTACTGCCGGGTCATGAGGCGGAAGGGCCGGGGCGAATGCCCTGGCAGATCGAGCCGGTCAACGGCAGTATTCGCGTCTTCGACCTGATGCTGGGGAAGAGCACGCTGGCGGACGCCGAATCGGTCGTCGGTGAAGAGGCGAAGGTCAGCCTGTTCCGCTCACCCGAGGGTGAGATCGACATCGAAGCCTATTTCGACGAGGCGACCATGGGCGGCCTGAAGTCGAAGATCGTGCTGGCCATGGCGGTGTCGGAAACGGAACGAAATGCGATGTACAACCGAGGGATCCGCATTGCCACCATGGGAAGCGGAACCCGCAAGGTGACCCTCGCTCCGGAAGATCAGCGCCATATCCGCCGCGCACCGATCGCCAGCCTTACCTACCTGCCCCGCATTGATCTGGAGCCGGAAGTACTGACCCGGCGCTTCGGTGAACCGGAACGCCGAATTGCGGATCCGGAAGAGGATACGGTTCACTGGCTCTATCCCGAGCTTGGCCTGGATATTGCTGTGCACGAGGAGGGAAGGGAGGTCTTCCAGTATGTGCCGCCGGTCGATTTTGGGAAGATCGTGAGGCCCTTGACCGCAGGCGAGTCCTGACCGGAAGCCGACACCCCGAATGGGGGGTATCCGTTTACTCGGGGATGGCGTGCTCCCTCCTACCGAATCGATCGATATGTCCGATTGCGCTCGCGTTTGCTCAAGACCAGCTGCCATAACTGGCCCTGCCCTGAGCGGAAAAAACCTGCACAGCTCAACAGATAATACTTCCACATGCGATAGAAGCGACGCCCATATTTTCTTTCGAGCCGTGGCCATGCGGCCTCGAAATTGTCCCACCAGGCCATGAGCGTGCGGTCGTAGTCAGCGCCGAAGTTGTGCCAGTCCTCGATGGTGAAGCGGCCGTCCATCACCCGGCTGATCTCGTGGGCTGATGGCAGCTTGCCATTGCGGAAAATGTAACGATCGATCCAGGGGTCGACACCGCTGGAGGTGGCATGAATGCCGATGGTGTGCAGCAGGAAGAGGCCGTCATCCTTCAGCAGACGGGCGGCGGTATCGAAATAGGCGGTATAATTTTTCGGTCCGACGTGCTCGAACATACCCACTGACACCAGCTTGTCAAACTGGCCGCGCAGTTCGCGGTAGTCTGCCAGTTCGATCTTCACCGGCAGCCCGGCGCAGCGTTCACGGGCCAGCGCCTGCTGCTCCCGGGAGATGGTGACACCGGTCACCTCCACACCGTAATACTCGGCGGCGTGCCGGGCCAGGCCACCCCAGCCGCAGCCAATATCCAGCAGCTGCTCGCCAGGGCGTAATTCCAGCTTGCGGCAGATTAGATCGAGCTTGTGGAACTGTGCCTGGTCCAGGTTTTTCGCTCCGCGCCAGTAACCGCAGGAGTAGCTCATGGTCGGGTCGAGCATGGCCCTGAAAACGTCATTGCCGATATCGTAATGCTGCTCGCCAACCTGGAAAGCGCGCCCCCTGGTCTGCAGGTTGAACAAGCGCTGGCGAAGCAGTTCACCGAACAGCTTGATGCGCGCCCAACCCACCAGCTTTTCGTCGATATCAGACCGGAGCAGGCGCGTAAAGAGTTGGTCCAACGCGGGTGCATCCCACAGGCCGTCCATGTAGGCTTCACCAAATCCGACAGAGCCTTGTGAGAGCACACGCTGGTAGACGGCTGCATCGTGCACCTGGATATCCCAGGGGCAGTCGCCCATGAACCGTATTCCGGCCTCGGCCGCGAGCCGCTCCAGAATCGCCGGTGCCTCGCATCCCGACTCTCGGTCCGGTGTGCTTGCCGGTGGTACCGATTCCTTCGAATTGCTCACACTAATCCTCCTTTTCCCAGGTCTGGCCTGCAGGGCGAAAACTTGGCCGGCCATGCTGTTCACGCCCGCTAAGACGCCCGCTGTGAAGATTTTTTTAGGGTCGGCCGCGTGCGAAAAAGACAGTATCGATTAATGCTAATACGGTCAAACGAATATTAATGGCCTTTACTATCGATAAATCCGATATTTCCGGGCGTGGGAATGTGCGGCGGTAGCTCTGGAGGCCGGACGTTTACGCTAAGAATGAAAGAAGAATGGAGGACGGCCGATGAATCCACGGATTAGCATGATCACGCTCGGGGTGAGGGACTTTGAGCGCTCGATACGGTTTTATGAGCAGGGGCTTGGTCTGCCGAGGATGGACTCTCCGCCGGAGGTCGCTTTTTTCCCACTCAACGGCAGCTGGTTGGGACTTTTTGGCCGGGAATCGCTGGCTGAGGACGCCGGAGTCGCGTCGGACGGTAGCGGTTTTGCCGGAATCGCCCTTGCCCACAACGTGGACTCCGAGGCAGCGGTTGACGAGGTGATTGCGCAGGCCGTCTCTGCCGGTGCCAGGCTGGTGAAGCCACCCGGAAAAGTCGCCTGGGGCGGCTACTCGGCTTACTTCGCCGATCCGGACGGCTATCTTTGGGAGATCGCCCACAATCCCTTCTTCTGGGTCGGGCCCAAGGACGAAAACGCATGACAGTGCGCAGTAGCACCAAACATCGGAGTAGCGGCGCATTTGTTACCGGGCCGCACAATGGTAGGGGAGATCCGGTAAATGCGGCGGCTTATGGGTACTTCGAGGGCGCATCGAGAATGCGCCCTACGGGAGTGGGGGCGGTATGAGCGGGATTCGAGGAATTCGGCAGGCGTTGGGGCTGGTTGTGTGGCTCGGGGTTAGCTTCATTGCCGCTGGCATCGGTGCGATCGCCTCGGTCAATGCGGGCGCGTTTTACATGCAGCTGGCGCGTCCGGAATGGGCGCCGCCAGCGTCGGTGTTCGGCCCGGTCTGGACACTGCTCTACGCACTCATGGGCATTGCGGCGTGGCTGGTCTGGCGCACCCACGGATTTCGGGCCGCGCGTACCGCACTGACCCTGTTTCTGGTTCAACTCGCGGTGAATGCCCTGTGGAGCTGGCTCTTTTTCGGCTGGCATCTCGGTGCGCTCGCCTTTGCCGATATCCTGTTACTGTGGATGCTGGTGGCCGGAACACTCATCAGCTTCTGGCGCGTACGTCCCCTGGCCGGTGCATTGCTGATTCCCTATCTGTCCTGGGTAAGTTTTGCCGCGGCGTTGAATTACTCGGTCTGGCAGCTCAATCCTCAATGGCTCGGGCAATAGCCTGTACAACTCGTTGCCCCGGCCAGCTACCCGGGTTGTTACAATTGACGCCCGTCACCGAATCCCGTGAGTCCGTCATGATCCTGGACACCCTTGCCAATGCCCACCGCTATCACTGCATTCACCCGCGCTTCACGGAGGCATTCGCCTTTTTGCATGCCGACCCGGCCTCATTGGCCCGGGGCCGCCACGACATCGCGGGGGATGATCTGTTCGCGATCGTTTCCCACGGCGATGGTCGCGCCCGTGATGAGGCGATGTTGGAGTGCCATCGCCGCTACATCGACATTCAGTACATCATCGCCGGGGTCGACGAGATGGGGTGGAAACCACAGTGTACTGTTGCATGCTTGGCGATACTTTCAGAGCCCCCCAAAAACGTCAGGACAAGGCGCAGCGCGCAGGCAATGGTTATTCCCTTGTCAAGCGCTGCACGAATCCGCCGGGAGCGGATTCGGACAGCCGAAGGCTGGCTCGAAGGGCGGACTCCAGGGACGGAGTCCGCAACGCCGTCATGGCGTTTTTGGGGGGCTCCCTTCGGGCGAGCCGCTGGCCGGCCATCTGCGGCGTTGCGTTTCTTGGAAAGGGCGCGCCATTCCCTGCAAAACGCGCCTTGCAGCTGACAGCCAGCGGCTCGCTGAAAGTACCGCCAAGCATGCAACAGTACACTGGGCCTGCACTCAGCCGCGCGGGGAGTATAGCCTCGAAAAGGATATTCAGTTCTTTGCAGACCTTCCGGACACCTGGGTAGCCACACCCGCTGGTGCTTTCTGCATCTTCTTCCCGGAAGATGCCCATGCGCCGCTGGTCGGCGTGCAGCCTATTCACAAAGTGGTGGTAAAGATCGCCATCCCTTCGGTAGAAGGGATAATCCCGGCCACCGGCAGATCGTGCTGCCGCTCCGCCGGTACCTCACTCCGCATCCGGCCCGTTCAGGTCGGGACGGTTCGGTTTCTTGCTGCCCGGTGTCGTCTTGTCCCTTTCCGGAATCAGCGGGTCGTCATCATCCATGAGGATCCGATTCGCATCACCCTCCAGGTCGTCGTACTGGCCCTTTCTGATGGCCCAAATCAATACGCCGACCATGGCCAGGCCGATGAGGATCATTGCCGGTATCAGGGTGTATATGACGTCCATGGGAGATAGGGTATCGTCACTCTGCTGTCGGGGCTACCTGGATTCACCGGAGTGTCAGGGCAGATCCATGCGTATCTGTTTACCCTGACACCGGCTGTTCAGCCATCGCCCCGGTCGTGTTCCGGTTTGGAGACACCGGAGGCGCGTTCTTCCTCTGCGAGGGCCTCTTCGTCATAGACATAGCGATCCAGGGTCGCCTCCATCGCTTCATCACTGTCGAGGTCGTCGGCCTCCTCCTCGTCGTTCTCGTCATCTGCATCGCGCGGAGCAAACCGGGCCGCGAAGAACACGCCAATCTCGAACAGCACCCACATGGGGAGCGCCAGAAGCGTCTGCGAGATCAGATCGGGCGGCGTAAGCAGCATCCCGATTACGAAGGTGCCCAGGATGATATAGGGACGTTTTTCCCGCAGGCTTTCGGGCGTAGTGAAGCCTGTCCAGACCAGCAGGATGGTCGCTATCGGTACCTCGAAGGCGATTCCGAAGGCAAAGAAGATCTTTAGAACGAAATCGAGGTATTCGTTGACGTCGGTCGCCACCTCGACCCCTGAAGGTGCCACCGATATGAAGAAGCCGAACATCAGCGGGAATACGACGTAGTAGGCGAAGGCCATGCCCGCATAGAAGAGCACCGTGCTCGAAGCAAGCAGCGGCACCGCCAATCGTCTTTCATGCCGATACAGCCCGGGCGCTATAAAACCCCAGATCTGGTAGAGGATGAACGGCATGCCCACATAGACGGAGATGACCAGGACCAGCTTCATCTGTGACCAGAAGGTCCCGTGCGGCTTCACCGAAATCATTCGGGAGCCTTCCGGCAGCTGCTGGAGCAGCGGCCGGGCGGTCATGGTGTAGATCTCCGGAGCAAAATAAAACAGCCCCAGGAATACCACCAACACGACCACCACGACGCGCATCAATCGATCCCGCAGTTCCAGGAGGTGCGATACGAATGGCTGCTCTATCTGGACTTCGGGGTCGTCGTGTCGGTTATCGGTCATTTGCTGTCGCGGGGGTCGCTTTCGGAGGGGGACGGGGCTTCGTCTGTCACTGAGTTCCCGCTCAGATTGGATTGGTACTCTTCCAGTTCACTGCGGGTGGACTCAATCTCTTCGCGGGATTCCTTCACACTCGATCGGGTCTCCTCGACGATTTCGTGGATCCCGCTGCTTTCGGCCTGCTCTTTCATGACCCGCTTCAGTTCATCGGCACGGATCTCCTTTTCCACATCCGCCTTTACACTGCTGACGAAGCGGCGTGCCTTGCCAACCCAGATGCCAGCCGTGCGCGCGAGCGCCGGCAGGCGTTCGGGACCTACAACCAGCAGGGCAACCACCCCGATGAGGGCCAGTTCCCAGAATCCGATGTCGAACATGGCGGAGGCGTCAGTTAGCGGTTAATCAGGCCTTATCCTTCTCGCGGGAGGCTTCGCCTTCAATGACGTCTCCCTCTTCGTTCTTTTGCAGCTGGGCTTGATCCTCGGGATCCTGTTCCTTTTCCGTATCGCTATCCTTTACGGCCTTTTTGAAGCTTTTGAGGGCTCCACCCAGGTCGCCGCCCACGTTGCGCAGCTTTTTGGTGCCGAACAGCAGTATGACAATCGCCAGGACGATCAGAAGTTGCCAGATACTAATTCCACCGAAACCCATTGTCTTTGCTCCACATCAGTTGTTTGAAAAGGTGATTTCCACCGTTTTCCAATCAAAAGCCCGTTAGCTTCTCACCGCCGAGCAGGTGTACGTGCAGGTGAAAGACCTCCTGTCCGCCCCCTTTTCCGGTATTGATGATGGTCCGGAACCCGGTTTCGAGTCCTTCCTGCTTCGCCAGCTTCGGCAAAAGGCGCATCATATGGCCTATGAGACCATCATGTTCCGGTCCGAGTTCTTCGAGACTGGCAATATGTTGCCGCGGAACGATCAGGAGATGGACCCGGGCCTTCGGATTGATGTCACGGAATACTACCACCAGATCGTCCTCGTGGACCCGATCCGAAGGAATTTCTCCAGCGATGATCTTGCAAAAGATACAGTCGGTCATCATTTCTCCCGGTTTTCTTTCTCTTCCAGCCCTGAAAGTCCGAATCTTCGCTGCAGTTCCATTAACACTTGCTCCGGTTCAAGTCCCAGATGCTTGAGCATGACCATACTATGGAACCACAAATCAGCCGTTTCGTAGACGATTTCTTCCCGATTGCCGCCTTTCGCGGCAATCACCGTCTCGGTGGCTTCTTCTCCCACCTTTTTGAGAATGCTGTCGAGGCCCTTGGAATACAGCTTGGCCACGTAGGACTTGTCCGGATCCGCGCCCTTGCGCTCTTCCAGGACTTGAGACAGTTTTTCCAGTACGTCGCTCATAGCTAACCGTAGATGGCTTTGGGGTCTTTAAGAACCGGCGCAACCGCCGACCACTCGCCGTCGCGAAGCTCCCGGTAGAAGCAGCTCTCGCGGCCGGTATGACAGGCAATGCCGCCAACCTGTTCGATCGCCAGCAGCACCACATCCGCATCACAGTCGGTGCGGATACTCTTTACCTTTTGCACATGGCCCGACTCTTCGCCCTTGGGCCACAGCTTCTTGCGGGAGCGGGACCAATAGACCGCCCGCCCTTCGGCAGCCGTCCTCTCCAGGGCCTCCCGGTTCATCCAGGCGACCATCATCACCCGTCCCGTTTCATGGTCCTGGGCAATCGCCGGCACCAGCCCGTCCGCGTCCCACTTTATTTCATCCAGCCAGTTTCCCATATGCATAACCACAGAGTGCACAGAGGACAAAGAGAAACTGAAAAAACCTCATTTGGGGAACAACGGATTCGGAATTCCCCCGCTCAGGTACATAAATCGGGTTTTTTGCTGTTCTCTGTGTCCTCTGTGGTGAGCAGGTGTTTTACAGCCGTACTTCGATGCCGGCCTCGGCCATGTGTCGTTTGGCCTCTTCGATGCTGTATTCGCCGAAATGGAAGATGCTGGCGGCGAGCACGGCTTCGGCGTGACCTTCGCCGACCCCTTCGGTGAGGTGTTCCAGTTTGCCGACTCCCCCGGAGGCGATGACCGGCACGTGAACGGCGTCGGATACGGCGCGGGTCAGTTCCAGGTCGAAGCCGCTCTTGGTGCCGTCCCGATCCATGCTGGTGAGGAGGATCTCGCCGGCACCGTACTCCACCATCTTGCGCGCCCACTCGATGGTGTCGATGCCGGTGGGCTTGCGTCCGCCGTGGGTGAAGATCTCCCAGCGGGGCGGCTCCCCCTCTTCGCTGACACGCTTGGCATCGATGGCAACCACGATGCACTGGGAGCCGAAGCGTTCGGCCGCCTCTTTGACGAATTCCGGGTTGAACACCGCCGCGGTATTGATGGCGACCTTGTCCGCACCCGCGTTCAACATGCGGCGGATATCCTCGCTCTTGCGGATGCCCCCGCCCACCGTCAGTGGGATGAAGACCTGCCCGGCGACCTCCTCGACCACATGCACCATGGTCTCCCGCTCGTCCGACGAGGCGGTGATGTCCAGAAAGGTGATCTCGTCCGCGCCCTGTTCATCATAACGGCGCGCCACCTCCACCGGGTCGCCGGCATCGCGGATATCCACAAACTGCACGCCCTTGACTACTCGTCCGCCATCGACGTCCAGACAGGGGATGATTCGTTTTGCTAAAGCCATAAATTGTGAACCACAGAGAGCACAGAGGACACAGAGAAAAAAACTATTTCGTTCTTTATGAAGCCTTCTGGTCTTTATCTGTGCCCTCTGTGTCCTCTGTGGTTAAAAGCTGTTAGTCAGCCAGTTCGTCCGCCAGGCGCTGGCCTTCGGCGAAGTCGAGGCTACCCTCGTAGATGGCGCGTCCGGTGATGGCGCCGCTGATGCCCTCGCCGGACACAGCGCACAGGGCCCGTACGTCATCGAGGCTGCTGATGCCGCCGGAGGCGATGACCGGGATGGTGATCGCCTGGGCGAGCTTCACCGTGGCATCTACATTGACGCCGGTCATCATGCCGTCGCGGCCGATGTCGGTATAGATGATGGCCTCGACGCCGTCGTTTTCGAAATGCTGGGCCAGGTCGATTACGTCGTGTTTGGACAGCTTCGACCAGCCGTCGATGGCCACTTTGCCGTCCCGGGCGTCGAGTCCGACGATGATGTGCCCCGGGTATTCCATGCAGAGATCGTTGATGAAGTGGGGTGCGTTGACCGCCTTGGTGCCGATAATGACGTATTGCACCCCGGCATCCAGGTAGCCCTGCACCGTCTCTTCGTCACGGATCCCGCCGCCCACCTGTATGGGCACCTCCGGATAGGTCTCGGCAATGGCCCGGATGATCTCGCCATTGACCGGCTTGCCGTCGAAGGCGCCATTGAGGTCGACGAGGTGCAGGCGGCGTGCACCGGCCTCCACCCAGCGGCCGGCCATGGCCACAGGATCGTCGGAAAACACAGTGGAATCCTCCATGCGGCCCTGCCGCAGGCGGACACACTTGCCATCTTTCAGGTCGATGGCGGGGATCAGCAACATCTTTGTTTCCTCACATCAGAGAAGCGGCGCCGAGCCGCGTCCAACCAAAACGCAAACATGTTAACGGATAATCCGGTACTGCGGCTGCCACCCACAAAGATCAGTCGGTGCGCCATGCTTTGAGCCTAGCCTTTATGCCGTCGCCCCGGCGCTGCTCTCTCAAGCCGTACCGTCCCACTTCAGGAAGTTGGCGTACAGCTGGAGTCCCGCATGCTGGCTCTTCTCGGGATGAAACTGGGCGGCAAAGACGTTGTCGCGCCCTACCGCTGCCGTGAAGGTGCGGCCGTGGTTCGTGGTGGCTACAGTCAGTTCCGGTATGGCCGGCTCGACATAGTAGCTATGCACGAAGTAGAAGCGCTCGTCCTGACTGATACCTTCCCACAGCGGGTGTGCACGCTCCTGATGAACCCGGTTCCAGCCCATGTGGGGGACCTTGAGACGTGCGCCGGTATCCGGATCGGTCAGTTCGTCGCCGAACCACTCGACACGGCCGGGGAATACCCCCAGGCAGGGCGTGCCACCGTTTTCGGCGCTTTCGTCCATCAGGGCCTGCATACCCACGCAGACGCCGAGCAGCGGTTTGCTGCGGATCACCTCGCGCACCACCTCATCGATACCCAGGCGGCGAATCTCCGCCATGCAGTCACGAATCGCACCGACACCGGGAAGCACTACCCGATCGGCCTTCAGAATAACCTCGGTATCCGGCGTCACCACCACACGATCGGCGGCTCCGGTGTGTTCCAGCGCCTTGGCGACCGAGTGCAGATTGCCCATTCCGTAATCGATGACAGCAACAGTGTTCATAGTGAATTCCGAACTAACTAACCTGAATCATTCACCGCAGAGGCGCAGAGTACGCGAAGGGTTGAATTTCAGAGAAGGCTTTTGATGCGATCATCAGCAAGCATTGGTTTTCTCTGTGTTCTCTGCGGTGACTTATGTGCACTTCTATAAATTCGTCATTCTCGCGAAAGCGGGAATCCAGCCATTGGATTTTACTGGGCTCCCGCTTTCGCGGGAGTGAGGAAATGAATTTTTTTAGAGGTTCCCTTACAAGATGCAGGTTTAAAGACTGCCCTTCGTCGATGGCATCACGCCCGCCATGCGTGGATCGGGTTCCAGCGCCATGCGCAGGGCCCGTCCGAACGCCTTGAAGATGGTTTCGGCAATGTGGTGGGCGTTATCACCGCGCAGGCAGTCGATGTGCAGTGTCACCCTCGCGTTGTTGACAAAGCCCCGGAAGAACTCGCCGAACAGTTCGGTATCGAAATCGCCGATGCGCTCCCGGGGGAAGTCCACATTCAGCACCAGCCCGGGGCGGCCCGAAAAGTCGATCACCACGCGGGAGAGGGCTTCGTCCAGGGGTACATAGGCGTGCCCGTAGCGGCGGAGGCCCTTTTTGTCCCCCACCACCTCTGCGAACCCCTGGCCCAGGGTGATGCCGATGTCTTCCACCGTATGGTGGGCATCGATATGCAGATCGCCCCGCGCATTGATGCTCAGGTCGATGAGACCATGGCGCGCCACCTGATCGAGCATGTGCTCGAGAAAGGGTACGCCGGTCTCGAAATGCCCCTCTCCACGGCCATCCAGGTCAACCGCGACCTCGATTTGGGTTTCCAGTGTCTCCCGACGAACACTACCCCGACGCTCGGCCATGCGAAATCCTCCAGCCCTGGCGAGAAAACGCATAGCATACCCGTAACCCCGCAGGTATAAAACTGGAATTGCCGCGGTCGGGAGCCGGCCAGCGTACAGCACGCCGGTGATCCCTTGCCCGTGCGTAGACGGGCGTGCCGGATGGGTTTAAGTTGCCCCTGACCCGCCACTGGTGGTGAAAAAGGTCCGTTTCCGGGCGACTGCGGTGATGAGGTAGGAGCCTGTCCGGGAATATCGTTTTTGTAGGTTGGGGTGAGTTATGCGAACCCCAACGCTGATTTTGTTGGGCTTCGTTCCTCAGCGCCAACCTACATTTTGGAGCCCAGCTGTTCTCGGACAGGTTCCTGGAGTACGGCGGGCTCGAAACCGGGTTCACAAAGGCTAACCTTAGTGTTGACAGGGGAATAGGGGAGTGGCACATTAATTGACAATTATCAAGTTTCTGGTATCTTACCAGCGACTAATATTAGGCCATGGTTTGCGGGACTCGGGGGTTTTCCGCAAAACCGTGGTCAGGCGCCACTCAGCGCGAGCTGCGAAGCCGGTTTTCAGGCGGTCTCCGATCGCAGGAACACCTGACCGAACAAGCGCTGTACTCACCACCCTCCGGCGCATTACTGTCGGCATTGGCGAATCCAGCCCCCCATCGCGGTCCTTCCGAGGAGGTCAGGCGTGGATCAGAGCAATGCGGCCAAATACCCAGGGCCTACGAGCCTCAACAACCCTGAAGCGCCATCCCGTTGGGGGATGCCTTCAGGGCACCTGTCGGTTTCGGTGATAACTAAAGGAGACTACTCGTGGAAGCACAAGTAGAGCAGAAATATGACTTCGAGGTCGTCAGGTGGTTCACCATCATGTCGGTCGTCTACTTGGTCGTGGGCACGCTGTTGGGTGTGTACGTGGCATCGGAGCTGGCCTGGCCCTTCCTCAATTTCGATACCGCAGAGCTTTCGTTTGGCCGCCTGCGTCCGCTGCATACCAATGCCGTGGTCTTCGCCTTTGGCGGCTGCGCCCTGATGGCTACCGGTTTCTATACCGTTCAGCGTACCGGCGGCACTGCCCTGTTCAGTAACGCCCTGGCGTGGTTCACCTTCTGGGGCTGGAATCTGATTATCGTCCTGGCCGTCATCACTCTGCCGCTGGGCATGACCCAGGCCAAGGAGTACGCCGAGCTGGAGTGGCCGATCGATATCCTGATCGCCGTCGTCTGGCTGGCCTACGGCCTGAATTTCTTCATGACCGTGGCCAGACGCAAGACCAGTCACATCTACGTGTCGAACTGGTTCTTCATGGGCATGATCGTCATGATCACCTACTTGCACGTGGTCAACTCCATGGCCATTCCGGTGAGCATGACCCAGTCTTATTCGGTCTTCTCCGGCGTGCAGGACGCCATGATTCAGTGGTGGTGGGGTCATAACGCGGTCGGCTTCTATTTGACCGCCGGCTTCCTCGGTATCATGTACTACTTCGTGCCGAAGCAGGCGGGACGTCCGGTGTTCTCCTATCGCCTTTCCGTGCTCCACTTCTGGGTGCTGATGTTCGGTTATGTCTGGCTGGGTGCACATCACCTCCACTACACCGCACTGCCGGACTGGACCGGCTCCCTCGGTGCCGCCATCTCCCTGGCCATGATTATTCCCTCCTGGGGTGGTGCCATTAACGGCATGATGACCCTCTCGGGTGCCTGGGACAAACTGCGCAACGACTACATCCTGCGCTTCCTGATCATGTCTCTGGCCTTCTACGCGATGTCTACCTTCGAGGGCCCGGTCATGTCCGCCAAGACCGTCAACGCCCTCTCTCACTACACCGACTGGACCATCGGCCATGTGCACTCCGGTGCCCTGGGTTGGGTCGCCATGGTCGCTGCGGGCGCCCTCTACCACATGATCGAGAGGCTGTGGAATACCCGCATGTACTCTCCCGCACTGGTGAACTTGCACTTCTGGCTGGCCACCATCGGGGCCGTGGTCTACATCACCGCCATGTGGGTCTCCGGCATCATGCAGGGTCTGATGTGGCGTGACTACGACGAGTTCGGCACCCTCACCTACACGTTCGCCGAGTCCGTCGCCGCCATGCATCCGTACTATGCCATGCGCGCTGTCGGCGGAATGATCTACTGGGCCGGCGGTGCCGTGATGCTTTACAACATGGTGATGACCATCCGCCAGGCCACGGCCGAGCGGGTTACCGCCGCCAATGCCGCCGCCACCGCCTAAGCGACAGGAGTACATCGACAATGGCTGACAAAATTTACTCGACAAAGCTGCAGGACCGGATCGAGCGGAACGTCTTCCTGATGTTCATCTTTCTGATCGTGCTGCTCTCGGTGGGCGGTCTCGTCGAGATTGTTCCGCTGTTTTTCCTGAAAGACACCATGGAGCACAACAAGCACCCCGAGATCGTCTGGGAGCGTCCGGAAGGCGCAACCCTTAACGACTGGCAACCGGGTGACGGTGTGCGCCCCTACAAACCGCTGGAACTGGCCGGTCGCGACGTCTATCTGCGGGAAGGCTGCTACACCTGCCATTCCCAGATGATCCGCCCGTTCCGTGACGAGAACGAGCGTTACGGTCACTACTCGCTGGCCTCCGAGTCCATGTATGACCACCCCTTCCAGTGGGGCTCCAAGCGCACCGGGCCGGACCTGGCCCGTGTGGGTGGCAAGTACTCCGACGAATGGCATACACGGCACCTGCGTAAGCCGCGTTCGGTGGTGCCGGAGTCGGTGATGCCGAATTATCCGTGGCTTGAGGAGAACCGGGTGGATGCTGCCCACGTCACCAGGGCCATGCGCGCCATGCAACGAGTCGGCGTGCCCTACACCGAGGGCGACGTCCGCAGCGCCGCTGCCGAGGTGCAGGGGGCTAACGAGATGGATGCGGTGGTCGCTTACCTGCAGTCTCTCGGAACTCACGTGAAGTTCGAAGAGGGCGTGGATTACCGTGAGTAAATTCGAGGAATACTTCCACACCGACTGGGCCTCTCTGACGGTTCACGACTGGATTGGCCTGATTATCACCGTCATCGTTTTTCTCCTGATGGTGGGGCTCTATGTGTGGGTATTTCACCCGAAGAACAAGGAAAAGTTCGAATCTCAACGGCATATCCCGCTGGAGAACGATTTCGATTCGGAGGATAAGAAATGAGCGACCAAAAAAACCCCTACGGTTCCGGCACCACGGGGCACGTGTGGGACGAAAACCTCGCGGAGGCGACCAATCCGCCGCCCAAGTGGTGGATGATCGGACTGCATGCGTCGTGGATACTGGTGCTCCTCTACACCATCGTCTACCCGTCATGGCCCTGGTTCGGCGGCGCCTTTCAGGGCGTTTTGGGATGGACGTCCATCGGCGAGTACAAGCGAGACCTTGCTGCCATCAACGAGGTGCGAGGCAAGTATGAAAGTCAATTGCCCGGCAAGTCGGCCGCGGCAATCCTGGTCGATGATGAATTGAACGAATACGTCCGGCGTTCCGCCAAGGTGCTGTTTGGTGAAAACTGTGCCGCCTGCCACGGCTCCGGCGGTGGCGGAAACCCCGGCTATCCGGTGCTCGCCGATGACGAGTGGCTCTACGGTGGCGAGATTGACAAGATCGTGCAGTCGATCAGTGCCGGCCGCCAGGGCATGATGCCTGCCAGGGGCGGCGCCGCCCTGACCGAGGCGGAGGTCGATGAGTTGGCCCGCGCTGTGGCCGCAACGGATCCGACCTCTTCGCCGCTTTACAGCGGCAAGGGCACCTGTTTTGCCTGTCACGGACCGGATGGCAAGGGCAATCCGGCCCTGGGCGCCCCTGACTTGACCGACCAGATCTGGCGCTTCGGTGACGGCAGTGTCGAGGATGTCCGCTACACCATCCTGCACGGGGTCAATGATGCCAACGATCCGGGCAGCCGTAATGCCGAGATGCCCTCCTGGCAGGAGCGCCTCAGTGAAACCGAAATCAAGAAGCTGGCGGTCTATGTCCACCAATTCGGTGGCGGCAAGTAGCCGGTGCTCTACAGGGTGCGGGCATTCCTGCCCGCACCACTTCACCCGCTCCAGGTGAATCCATGCCACTTTTCCGGACGTGCGGGCACAGCAGCGGGCCACTGGTACGAAGAAACCGTACCTTGCAGGGGGCGGACTGCTCATTTGCCGAGTTATGACATGCTAATACGCCCGGGAATCCGTGAGGCAGTTTGCAGGTCTAATCCACAGTCAGTCGGATGGCGGCCGACGCAAACGGGAGGGTATCGTGAGCGGCAAGGTAGTTGAACAGAGCGTAAGGGTCCAGGACCTCTACGACGACCTTGAAAAATGGCACGTCAACACCGGTGGCGAAACCATTCATGCCAAGCGCATGTCCGGGCGGTTTCGCAAGCTGAAGTGGTTGACGGCTTCCGCATGGCTGCTCTTTTTCCTCGGCCCTTATCTTCGCTATGACGGCCGTCAGGCGATCCTGTTCGATATCCCGGATCGGAAGTTCTACATATTCGATATCACCATCATGCCTCAGGACATCTGGATGCTGTCCCTGACGCTGCTGTTCTTTGCCATTCTGCTGGCGGTGATAACGTCCGTTGCCGGGCGGGTATTCTGTGGCTACTTCTGTTTCCAGACGGTCTGGACCGACGTCTATACCTGGATTGAGGGGAAGCTCGAGGGTGCTCCGCACAAGCGGCGCAAGCTTGACCGGGCACCCATGAGCTTCGCGAAGCTCCGCGTCAAAGTGCCCAAGCACGTAGCCTGGTTGGCGATCGCCATGCTCACCGGCGTCTCCTTCGCTGCCTGGTTCACCGACGCCTACGCGCTGTGGGCGGACTACCTCACACTGAGTGCGTCAAAAGCAGCCTGGATTGTGCTGGGACTGTTTACCGGTGGGACCTATCTCTTTGCCGGATTCATGCGTGAGCAGGTCTGCTTCTGGCTCTGTCCGTACGCCCGCATCCAGGGGGTAATGTACGACACCGAGACGATTCTGCCCGCGTACGATCATCACCGCGGCGAACCGCGGGGAAAGCTGAAAAAAGGCAGTGTGGCGGAAGGGCAGGGTGACTGCATCGACTGCAACCAGTGCGTCGCGGTCTGCCCCACCGGCATCGATATTCGCGAGGGCCAGCACGAAGGCTGCATCACCTGCGCCCTGTGCATCGATGCCTGTGATTCCGTGATGGAGAAAATCAACAAGCCCAAGGGGCTGATCCGCTACGCCTCCTGGGATGAACTCGAAGGTAAACCGGTCCCGAAGCTGTTGCAGCGTCCACGCGTGTTGGTCTACCTCGCCATCATCACGGTGGCCGCAGTGGGAATTGTTTACGGTGTGACGCATCTCGGTACGTTTGGGCTCTCGGTGGTTCACGAGCGTTCACCACTGTTCGTACTGCAGAGTGACGGTTCCATTCAGAACAAGTACGACCTGAAGATTCTCAACAAATCGGATGTCGACCATCCGGTCCGGCTCACCGCAAATGGTCCTGATGGACTGGTACTGAGGACACCGGAGCAGCCGCTTACGGCCCAGGCGGGGGAAGTCACCAGCTTTACCGTATTTGTGCGAGTACCGCGCCGGCAGTTGGACGCCGAGATGCAGCCCGTCATCTTCGAGATTCAGTCGGTTGAGGATGAAGGGGCAAGCGCTGAGTACAAAAGTATGTTCGTAGGCCCGCGGCAATAGGGGAAACACCGACATGAGTGTCGAAGCAAAGCGTCTTTTTTCACAGTCGAACAAACAGGGATGGCGTAACCCCTGGGTGATTGGCTGGATCTCGTTGCTGGTGATCGTGCTGGGCGTCAACATCGGTATGGTCAGCCTGGCCGTCATAACCAATCCCGGCCTGGTCGACAGGGACTTTTACGATAGCGGTCAGGCGATGGAGCAGCAGTATCGCAAGCGCCAGGCTGCGCGCACTGCCCTTGGATGGGACCTGGAGTTGGACCTGCCGAAGAAAAGCGTAGCGGGGAGACCCGATGTCTATCGGCTGAACCTGCTCGACAAGCAGGGGCAGCCGATCCGTGGTGCCGACGTGCGATTGACCGCCTATCGCCCATCGGATGCGAGCGCCGATTTCGATGTCGCCCTGAAAGAGGCCGCGGCCGGCCGGTACGACGGCTATCTGGCGCTGCCCCTGAAGGGCATATGGGACCTGAGGGTGCACGTGAGCCGGGGAGAAGACAGCTGGGATATCACCCGGCGTATTTCGGCCGAAGCCTCCTGAGGTCCTCGACACGGAGAATGCGCGCGACTCAGGTGTTGGCGTTCTCCGTGATGTCAGCGCTTAACCGGATCTTCCCAGCGGCCGCTCGTCACGAGGCCCACCCGCCACCTCGGCCCCGAATTAGTGACAAACCGGTAACCTGTCATTGCGAGGAGCCCCAGCGACGCGGCAATCTCGGGGTGGGAGTTTAGAGATTACTTCGTCGCTGGGGCTCCTCGTAATGACAGAAGTGAAGTTCGCCGTTGGTTCGAGGCCTAGCGGCGAGCGGTGCTCGTAATGAGCAGGGGCAAGTTCATCAAGAGAGATAGCCAGCTAACACCCATGCCCGCATCCGAAACCTCCACATCCTGCTTTCACTGCGGCCTGCCGGTCCCGCCGGGCGAGCGTCACGGGTCGGATATCGACGGGGAGCATCGCCATTTCTGCTGTATCGGTTGCAAGGCGGTGTGCGAGGCGATCTACGAGGCCGGGCTGGAGGGTTTTTATCAGCGAACACCGGAAGGGAGTCTACTGGCCCCACCGCCCGAACCTCCTGAAGATGCGGCAATGTACGACCTGGACGATGTGCAGGCCGAGTACGTCAGGGAGCTGGGTGAGCAGCGTGAAATCCATCTCCTGGTGGAAGGCATCCATTGTGCCGCCTGCGTATGGTTGATTGAGCGCACTCTGGGGCGGATGCAGGGCGTGCTGGCGGCCAGCGTCAATCTGTCCGGCAAGCGGCTGCTGGTGCGTTGGGACAACACCCGGGTCCGGCTCTCGGAGATCATCGGCCGACTGGGGCAGATTGGTTATGCAGCCGTGCCTTTCGACCCCGAGGCGGCCGAAGGCGCACTGAAAAAGCAGAACCGGAGCATGCTGTTTCGCCTGGCATTCGCCGCCTTCGCCGTAATGAACCTGATGTGGATCTCGATTGCTCTCTACTCGGGGGCGGACCAGGGCGAATTCCGCGGCCTCTTTCACTGGGTTGGCTTCGGCCTTGCCACACCCACACTGTTCTACTCGGGATGGCCCTTTTTCCGGGGAGCCTGGACGGGCCTTCGCAACCTGCACCTCACCATGGACTTCCCTATCGCCCTCGGCGCCAGCACCACCTGGGCCTACTCGGTCTATGTGACCGTGAGCGGCACTACCGGAGGAGAGGTCTACTTCGATACGGTGGTGAACTTCATGTTCGTCATCCTCATCGGGCGCTACCTTGAGGCGATGTCCAAGCGCCACGCCGTTGCCGCCACCCAGCGGTTGATGGACCTGCAGCCCAGGGTGGCCACTCTCCTCAGCGATGGCGATGAACAGATCATGCCCATCCGCGCGGTGAAACCGGGCGATACCGTTCTGGTGCGGGCGGGGAACAAGGTTCCGGTGGATGGCCGGGTGGTCGAGGGTCGCAGCCAGGTGGACGAGTCGATGCTCTCCGGGGAGGCCGAACCGGTTGGCAAGCACCCCGGAGATCCGGTCTCGGCGGGAACCATCAACGTCCACAGTGCACTCACCGTCCGGGTTGAGGGTACCCTGGGCAACACCGCCCTGGGACGCATCATTACCATGGTCGAACAGGCCCAGGCCTCCCGTGCGCCGATACAGCGACTGGCGGACCGAATCGTTCCCTGGTTCGTTCTGACCACTCTGGTACTCGCCTCGTTGACCTTCGCCTACTGGCTGGGTGAAGACTTCGAGGTGGCACTCACGGCAGCAACCGCGGTGCTCATTATCACCTGTCCGTGCGCGTTCGGGATGGCCACCCCCATGTCGATTGCGGTCGCGTCAGGGCAGGGCGCCCGCCACGGCATTCTGATCAAGAATGGTGCCGTACTGGAGACGCTCTCACGGGTGTCGCACGTCGTATTCGACAAGACCGGAACCCTCACCGAAGGGCGCATGCAGCTCCACGAGGTCGCCGCCCACGGAATCGGGGAGCAGGAACTGCTGGGCATGGCGGCATCGGTAGAGCGCTACTCCGAGCACACCATCGCCCGCGCGGTGGTCGACGAGGCCGAAGAACGGAAGATCGAATGGCGCTCCCTGGATGTAACTGATTTCGAGAGTGAACCGGGCCTCGGCGTCGCCGCCCGGGTGGCGGGACGGCCGGTGATCATCGGTACCCGGGTCTGGCTCGACAGGCACAGCATCACCGCTGTCGAGGCGCTGGATGAGCGCGTCCGTGAGCTGGAGAAGGCGGGGATTACCTGTGTGCACATGGCGTTCCGGGGACGTGAAGTGGGCATCATCGCGGTGGCGGACCGTCTGCGCTCGGACGCCGCGGCGCTGGTTGCGAGTCTGCGGGCGGCAGGAATTCGCATGACGCTGCTTACGGGAGACCGGCGGCGGGTCGCCGAAGCCACTGCCGGACAGCTCGGCGGCATGGGGGTCATGGCCGAGGTGCTGCCGCGCGACAAGGATCGGGTAATCGGTGAACTCCAGGCCCGGGGGGAGTGTGTCGCCATGGTGGGGGACGGGGTCAACGATGCCCCGGCACTGATCCGCGCCGACGTGGGCATCGCCGTGGGCTCCGGGACCGACGTCTCCATCGAGTGTGCCGACATCGTCCTGATGAGTGATGAACTGGAAAAGGTACGGCTGGCGACCATGCTCTCGCGCCGAACCCTGCGTACCATTCGCCAGAATATCGGCCTGTCGATGACCTACAACGCGATCATGGTGCCGCTGGCGATGGCCGCATTCATCACACCGCTGGTGGCCGCCATTGCGATGCCGATCAGCTCCCTGCTCGTCATCGGCAACGCGGCCCGCATTCGCACCCTGTTCAAAACCTCACGCAGTGAACCACCGGTTGCGGCGAACCCGGCCGCCGCCACGCTTCCATCCTGTGATCCATGCGGAAAATAGTGCGCGCCCTATCTCCGGAACAGCCAGAACAGCAGAGAGAGGATGAGGCTGACCAGGATTGATGTGGTCACGGGAAAATAGAAGCGGAAATTCTCCCGCTCGATAACAATATCTCCCGGCAGTCGTCCCAGACCGATTTTTTGCAGCCATGGCAGGGCCAGGCCGATGACGACCAGGGCAATGCCGAGAATAATCAGAAATCGGGACATGGGGCTAAGTGATTAACCACAGAGAACACAGAGGTTTGCCTTCAAAGGCAACATAGATCTGTTTTGCTGGTTCCTCTGTGCCCTCTGTGCCCTCTGTGGTTTGAACCGTCAATCAATCCAGCTTCTTGACGCCGTCGGGTGTGCCCATCAGTACGACGTCGGCAGGGTCGCGTGCGAACAGACCATTGGTGACGACGCCGACGATGTTGTTCAGCTCCTGCTCGAGCTTGGCCGGTTCCATGATTTGCAGGCCGTGCACATCGAGGATGATGTTGCCGTTGTCGGTGACGAAGCCCTCCCGGTAGACCGGCTCACCACCCATTTTGACCACCTGACGCGCCACAAGGCTGCGGGCCATGGGGATTACTTCGATCGGCAAAGGGAATGTGCCGAGCACGTCCACCACCTTGCTCTCATCGACGATGCAGACGAACTGCCGTGATGCCGCGGCAACGATCTTTTCCCGGGTCAGAGCACCGCCGCCGCCCTTGACCAGTTGGCCGTAGCGGTTGGTTTCATCGGCGCCGTCGACGTAGACCGCGATCTCATCGACCATATTGAGGTCCATTACCTCGATGCCGTGGCTCTTCAGGCGGTCGGCACTCGCCTTGGAGCTGGCGACGGTGCCATTGATCTTGTGCTTGATCCCGGCCAGGTAATCGATAAAGTGATTGGCTGTAGAGCCGGTACCGACGCCGACAATGGTATCGGCTTGTACATATTCCAGAGCGGCCTTGGCCACCGCTTTTTTCATTTCGTCCTGAGTCATGGGAAACCTTTCCTCTGGGTCTTCGCCCTGTTTTTCGAATCGTGATGTAGAGGGTGGCAAATCGCCTATAGCCCACTGCTGTTCATCCAACACCGGCTTCATCGCCGCCGTTTTGGTTCGTGGCAAGGCGCAGTGAGCGACGTGCAGTTGCCTGATGACGACCTGCCTGCGCAAAAAGGGCGCCATTACGGCCGGGAAGGCCCGTATGCGGCGAGGCCCTCCCGCGCATCTGGCGCTCGCGGCCTGCTGTCCCCCTTGGCCCGACGATTATGGGCACAATGCAGATCGCGCCGGCTTATTGGAAGCGCCCTCGTAAGGATATCAAAAATCGGGAGCGGGGGGTCCGGTGCCTATTTGTCGCAGGAGCGGGCGGTAGCCAAAAGGCCTTGATACCACAGGGATCTCTCCGCTTCCCGAGTCTGTGCTCCTTTAGGGCACTTCTATAAACTCGTCTTTCCCGCGAAAGCGGGAATCCAGCCGTTTGACTTTACTGGGCTCCCGCTTTCGCGGGAGTGACGAAAAATGAAATTTTTAGAGGTTCCCTTTATGTCGCCCTGCCGCTTCGGTATCTTGTAGCTCTTTCCCAGCGACCACGCATCCATGCCCATCGATTATCTGAAACGTATCCTCACCGCCCGGGTCTACGACGTCGCCGTCGAGACACCCCTCGAGCACGCACCGGCGCTCTCCCGGCGCTTCGATAACAGAGTATGGCTGAAGCGCGAGGACTTGCAGCCGGTCTTCTCGTTCAAGCTGCGCGGCGCCTACAACAAGATGGTGAACCTCACCGCTGAGCAGCGCGCCCGCGGTGTCGTCGCCGCATCGGCGGGAAACCATGCCCAGGGGGTGGCACTGTCGGCCCGGAGACTGGATATCGATGCGCTCATCGTCATGCCGGAGACCACCCCCGAAATCAAGGTGGCGGCCGTCAGAAACCTCGGGGCTCGTATCGAACTGCACGGTAACGCCTACAACGAGGCGGCGGAGTTCGCGCAGAAGATGGTCGAAGAGGAGGGAATGACCTTCGTTCATCCCTACGACGACCCCGAGGTGATTGCCGGCCAGGGGACGATCGCGATGGAGATCCTGCGCCAGCACTCGGGGGATATCGATGCCATCTTCGTCCCGGTGGGCGGTGGCGGACTGATTTCGGGGATCGCCACCTACGTGAAGGCACTCAAACCCGGCATCAAGGTGATCGGCGTCGAACCGGATGACGCCCCCTGCATGTATGAGGCACTGAAGGCGGATCAGCGGGTCATCCTCGATCAGGTCGGCATCTTTGCCGATGGTGTCGCGGTTCGCCAGGCCGGTGAGGAGCCGTTTCGGATCGCCCGTCAGTTCGTGGATGAAATCATTCTGGTCTCCAGCGATGAAATCTGCGCTGCCATCAAGGACATCTTCGAGGATACCCGCTCCATTGCAGAGCCTGCGGGCGCCCTGGGCGTGGCGGGCCTCAAGAAGTACGTCAACCGCGAAAAAATACAGGGCGCCGAGCTGATCGCCATCGACAGCGGTGCCAATATCAATTTTGACCGCCTGCGCCACGTCGCGGAACGGGCCGAAATCGGTGAGCGCCGCGAGGTCCTCTTCGCCGCCACCATCCGCGAACGGCCCGGAAGTTTCCGACAGTTCTGCGATCTGCTCGGCAAGCGGCAGATCACCGAATTCAACTACCGCTACGCCGATGCCTCGGAGGCGCACGTCTTTGTCGGGGTACAGAGCTCCGGCGATGATGCGGATCGGGAAGCATTGCTCGCTCTGCTCCACGGCCACGATATTCCGGTGGTGGATCTGTCGGACAACGAAATGGCGAAGCTGCATATCCGCTACATGGTCGGCGGCCGTTCTGATGCACCCGACGAAAGACTGCTGCGCTTCGAGTTTCCGGAACGTCCGGCGGCTCTGATGCGCTTCCTGAACAGTATGGGACAGCACTGGAATATCAGTCTCTTCCATTACCGCAATCATGGTGCGGCGTATGGCCGGGTGCTGGCGGGCATCCAGGTGCCCCCCGAAGACAACGAGGCGTTCCTCCGGTTTCTCGACCAGCTGGGTTATCGCTGGTGGGAAGAGACCGAAGACCCGGTCTATGAACTGTTTCTGCGCTGATAGCAGTATGTCGCGGCAGAGGAATCAAGGTGTTGGTCAACAGAACCACTGAGGACACGGAGGATTATTACTCGGTGTACTCAGTGGTTAGCTTTCCAGGCCCAGAATGTATTCCCACTGCTGCGCGGTGACCGGCATGATCGAGAGTCGATTGCCGCGGCGCAGGAGCGGCAAATCCTCCAGTGCGTCGGCATGCTCCTCCTTGAGCTCCTGGAGGGATATGGTGCGTTTGAGTTTGCGGACGAACTTCACGTCGACCATGTACCAGCGCGGCTTATCCGGATCGCTTTTGGGATCGTAGTATTTCGCATCGGGATCGAAGGCGGTGTGGTCCGGATAACCTTCGCGGACCACCTCGGCAATCCCGACGATCCCCGGAACTTTGGTGTTGGAGTGGTAAAACAGCACCCGGTCGCCTGCCCGCATCTGATCGCGCATCATGTTCCGGGCCTGATAGTTGCGAACACCATCCCAGTGGTCGGTACCCTTCGGGCAGGCCGCGAGGTCGTCGATGCCGAAGGTCTCGGGTTCGGATTTCATCAGCCAGTACTGCATACGTTCCCCTTTGGTTTTTTGTGAATTGGTCGGTATTACCACATCTAGAGGGCGTTATTCTTACCATGAATCTTGTAGGGGCATTGACAACCCGAAGTCGGTTGGCTATACAGGAGGTCGCTTTTTAACACTCTGCCCCTTTTTTGTGGTTATACGGAGGTGCAATGAGACGTCGAAAACCCGACATCTTGGTCGTTCTTGCGGTATTGGTCGTAACGGGCGTACTGGCCACCAGCGTCGCTCAGGGCATGATTGGCGATTCCCGGCCACAAATCGAAGCGCAACGCTGAAAAAGCACCTGAGGCCACGTCGTATTGACGGGCTTCGCTTCAGCTCCTCTCTTCAGTCTCGTAGAATTGCGTTTCGGTGATGATGCCGTTCATCGGTACATCCCAGGACTCGCAGGGTAGTTCTCCCACCCGCTGGAACTCGAAAGCTGTGCCCAGAATCCGGGGCTTGTGCCAGCGATGGCGCTGATTGAGGTAGGCGAAGGTGCGATCATAAAAGCCGCCTCCCATCCCCAGCCGGTTGCCCATTGCATCGAAAGCAACCAGCGGCGCAAGCACCAGGTCCAGGCTCCACACCCTGCGCATGGCCGAGCACGCCACGTCCGGTTCGGGGATACCGAACCGGTTCGGGGTCATTCTGCAACCCGGCCGGTACGGAGCGAACCACAGCCGGTTGTGAAACAGCGGGCTCAATACCGGTAGATAACAGCGTTTCCCCATCCGGCAGGCGCGTTCAGCCAGAGCGTGCAGGTCCACCTCGCCATCATTACTGATGTACAGCGCGATATGGCGACTGCGCCGAAACAGTGGTGTGCGCAGCAGTTGCATTACCAGCGCATTCGAGCGTCGCTGGCGTTCCTGCTCCGATAGAGCGCGTCTTTGCCGGCGCATGGTCCGGCGGATCTGGTTACGTTCGGATCGATTCACGTGGCGTGTTGTCACGGGGAGAGTTGGAGGGAGGGTACCACCCGGAGTGCCGCCGGCGCCGTTACCTTGAACCCTTGGTTCAAGTGGGTCCAGCAACCAGCACATCAGGCTTTCCGACGCACGGACATGCACACAGCGCTGGTATATAAGGTCCCGGGTGGTGCTTATCGGCTCAAGAATTACCGACGCGCAAAGCGCACACCCCAGGCGATACCCAAAACAAACTGATACGAATCATTTAACCGCAGAGCTTTCCCGGCTCCTTGCAGCTTCCGCAAAAATCCAAAGGAGTGCAAGCTCTTCCGTGAATCGCTGAAATCTCTGTTGTTACAGCTCCATCTGCCGGTCCTCTCTTTCGAGGGCCGTTTCAATCTTGTCCTGCATCACACGCAGCCGCTCACCGAGATCCCGAGTGCAGCCGTTTTCGATGCTGCGCTCTTCAATAAGTTCATGGGCGATGTTCAGGGCGGCCATGACCGCGATGCGCTCGCTGCCGATCACCTTGCCGCTATCCTTTATCTCGCGCATCTTGCGGTCAAGCAGGCGCGCGGATTCATGCAGCGCCTCTTTTTCCTCGGGCGGACATCCCACGAGGAACTCCTTGCCGAGGATCACAACCTTCTGTTCGATCGGGTCGTGCATTAATTCTGCTCCATCGATTTGAGTCGGGCGATCATCGCCTCGACGCGGCCCCGGGCCTCCTCTGTCTTTTCGATAAGGCGCGCCCGTTCGGTATTGAGCATCGCCTGGCTCTCACGAAGCGATCGGTTCTCTTCCCTGAGACGCGCGACACAGTGGATGAGTTCATCCACATACCGCTCAAGGGCTCTCAATTCAGTATCATCCGCACTCATCTACGGCAAGCTGTTGAATTTCAGCGAAAACGCGGCGGTGTACTGTTGCATGCTTGGCGGTGCTTTCAGCGAGTCGCTGGCCGGCCAGATGCAAGGCGCGTTTCGCAGGGAATGG